>NZ_JBFRJZ010000077.1:0-8757 GCF_041469125.1 Vibrio sp. 10N.286.51.E5
ACAATTTAAATTACAGGCTCCTGAGTATCTTCACGTTTTAACCTAAGGTGATGTTTTCCTTTCTTTATATATACTTTTAAGCGATGTTCATCCCAATCTCTAACATGCTCTATAAAGCGCTCATGGCCTAAACTAGTACCATTGTCGAATAAAGGGCTTAAGCAAGATATTTCTCCTGGTTTAAAAACCACTCCCCAGTTTTCCTGATGTCTATCCGTATTTCCGATCAAAGCATCAAACAATGCCATTTCAGATATCCAAAGCAACCCATTCGTTTTAAGGTTAGCTTTCATGGATAAAAGACGAATAATAATCCCCATATCCGTAAGATTATGCTCCTTACCCATTTTATCATCAAAATCTGGGATCATTCGCTTAAAATAAGAACCCGCATGAACAAAGCGCTCTACTTCCACATCATAAAACCATTCGATTAGAGAACCGTAAATGGTCTCACCTTCAGCCTGCTTCATTGCAGGCAACACTTTAGGGACATCAACACCTAAATGCTTAGATACGATATACGCAACTAGCTCTGTCCAGTACTGGTCAGGGTAACGATAGATAGACTCTTTAAACAAGTATGGCCAATTAGCTTTAACACCATCGACTTCGTATTCAGGAGACCAAATCATTTCTTTATCACGAGCGCCAACAGGGAAGACTGCATGGCGTTCATCTTTTTTCCAGTCGGTAACGTCAACAACTAACATAGGCTTATCTTAACCTTCTAATTCCACTACAATTCACTCTACACTCAATCAAAATTTAGTGAATGATATTAAACATATCACATAACCATTATGTGATATGTAAAGTTATTTAAGCCACTTGATACACTTCCAGTAGTTCCAATTTACCTAGCTGTGTGCCTGTTGGGAGTAAGTTCATTGCTCGTTCCTCATCTTTCTAACTTTGCCTATCAAACGTTGCGTGTAATCTTATAATTAAATACTGTTTTTATATACAGTTATTTGGGCGTATTTTGATATGCTCGTTAGAAATCGAAAAGTCGGCAACAACAATCCTTGAAAAAGACGGTGGTTTCACTGATTTTCCAGCCACGAAAACGTTTGTCTTCATTAAGTTCTAACGTATAACGATTAATTACACTTCAGCCCTTGTTTAACCTTTTATTGCCTCCATATTTTCCATACAATCCTAAGCGATTATAAATAAAAACAATTTCAATTTCGGAGTCCTCATGAGCGACGTAAAGCACTGTAATTTATTGATTCTTGGTTCTGGCCCTGCTGGCTATACAGCTGCAGTTTACGCTGCTCGTGCAAACCTAAACCCAGTACTTGTTACGGGTATGCAGCAAGGTGGTCAGCTTACAACCACAACAGAAGTGGAAAACTGGCCGGGTGATGCTGAAGGTTTAACGGGTCCAGCACTGATGGATCGCATGAAAGAGCACGCAGAGCGCTTTGAAACAGAGATCCTGTTCGACCACATTAACGAAGTAGACCTTTCAAACCGCCCTTTCCGTCTTAAAGGCGATTCTGGCGAGTACACGTGTGATGCGTTGATCATCTCAACGGGCGCATCGGCTAAGTACCTAGGTTTGGAGTCTGAAGAAGCATTTAAAGGCCGTGGCGTTTCTGCTTGTGCTACATGTGATGGTTTCTTCTACCGCAACCAGAAAGTTGCAGTTGTTGGTGGTGGTAACACGGCTGTTGAAGAAGCACTTTACCTATCTAACATCGCGTCTGAAGTTCATCTAGTTCACCGTCGTGACACGTTCCGCGCTGAAAAGATTCTAGTGAAGCGTTTAATGGACAAAGTAGAGAACGGCAACATTGTTCTTCACACTGACCGCACGCTAGACGAAGTTCTAGGCGACGACATGGGCGTGACTGGCGTTCGTATTAAAGATACTCAGTCTGACAAGACAGAAGATATCGAAGTAATGGGCGCATTCATTGCTATCGGTCACCAACCAAACACTGAAATCTTCAAAGGCCAAGTCGACATGAAAGATGATTACATCATTGTTCAGTCTGGTCTTGAAGGTAACGCGACACAAACCAGCATCCCAGGCGTGTTCGCTGCAGGTGATGTAATGGACCACAACTACCGCCAAGCAATCACTTCTGCTGGTACAGGTTGTATGGCTGCACTGGATGCTGAACGCTTCCTAGATGGCCTTAACGATAAGTAAATCTGAGATTGCAGATTTGATTATCGGTGCTCTCGCCTCAGTAGATGCAGGGCGTCATCACATTTTGTTGTAAATCCCTAGAGCCCAGTGGTATATCCACTGGGCTTTCTTTTGTATACTAGCCGCCCTCAACAAATAATAATTATCATTAAGCCTTCATAATGGATAAGAAAAAACAACGCAGCTTGAACAAGTGGCTTAAGCAACAGAGTAAGTTAGCGAAACGCTGGCTTATGATTGCGATTAGCCTTGGCGTACTTTCAAGCGTGTTTTTAATTGCTCAAGCAGCTCTTCTCGCCTCTATTCTTCACCAGCTGATCATCGAAAATGTCGATAAGTCTGAACTGGTTGGTCATTTCGCAGGCTTGGCATTATCGGTCGTTGGCCGTGCTGGCTGTACATGGGGACGTGAGATCGCAGGTTATCGCTGTGGTGAACAGATCCGTGTCTACATCAGGCAACTGATCCTTGATAAGTTACGTGAGTTGGGCCCTGCTTATATCAAAGGCAAACCTGCCGGTACGTGGGCAACGTTGTTGCTAGAACAAGTTGAAGACATGCAAGACTTCTTCTCTCGTTACTTACCTCAGATGTCTTTGTCGGTAATGATTCCGTTCATTATTTTGGTCGTGGTATTCCCAGTAAACTGGGCAGCTGGCCTTATCTTCCTACTGACTGCGCCACTGGTGCCGATGTTCATGGCACTTGTAGGTATGAAAGCGGCTGATGCAAACCGTAAAAACTTCAAAGCGCTTCAGCGTCTTTCAGGTCACTTTTACGACCGTTTGCAATCAATGACAACGATTCGTCTTTTCGACCGTACTAGCGCTGAAACCGAAGTATTGAAAGGTGCTTCAGAGGTGTTCAGAACGCGCACTATGGATGTATTGAAGATCGCTTTCTTGTCTTCTGCTGTGCTTGAGTTCTTCACGTCTATCTCTATCGCGATGACAGCGGTTTACTTTGGTTTCACTTACATCGGCGAGCTTAACTTCGGCCACTACGGCGTTGGCATTACGCTATTCGCTGGTTTGTTTATCCTTATTTTGGCTCCTGAGTTTTACCAACCTCTGCGCGACTTAGGCACGTTCTACCACGCGAAGCAACAAGCGGTGGGTGCTGCCGAGAGTATTGTCGAGTTCCTAGAAACAGACATCACTAAGGTTAAATCAGGCGACACTCAGCTCGACCCGGCTCAAGGCATCAATATTGAAGCTCAAGATCTCAAAGTGTTAAGCCCTGAAGGTGTTCAATTGGTTGGTCCTATCTCGTTCGCGCTTAACACTCGCCAATCGACTGCGTTAGTTGGCCCAAGCGGTGCGGGTAAAACAAGTTTGATCAACGCCATCCTTGGTTTCATGCCTTATGAAGGAAGCTTGAAAATCAATGGCGTTGAGTTGCGTGATTTAGACTTGGCATCTTGGCGTAAGACGATCAGCTGGGTTGGTCAAAACCCACTGTTGCTTCACGGTAGCATTCGTGACAACGTCACTCTAGGTAAGCAAGATATTACCGATCAAACAGTTCAAAACGCACTAGAGCAATCTTTTGCTAACGAATTTGTAAACGAGCACGGCTTGGATTACATGATTTCTGACCGTTCTGGCGGTCTGTCTGTGGGTCAATCTCAGCGTTTGGCTCTAGCTCGCGCAATGATTCAAGACGGTCAGTTCTGGTTGCTCGATGAACCCACTGCCAGCCTAGATACTCGTAGCGAACAGTTGGTAATGAAAGGCATCAATAGCAACATCGAAAGCCGCACTGCCCTACTTGTGACGCACCAACTTGCCCCGCTTCAATCGGTCGATAACATTCTGGTTATGCGCGATGGTGGTCTTGTTGAACAAGGTCATTACTCTCAGCTTTCGACTGCGGGTGGTTTATTCGAAGAGATGCTTAACGCGAACTTAGCTCAACAAGATAATAAGGGTAATTTAGATGCGTGATTTACTGCCTTACCTGAAACTCTATAAAAAGCATTGGTTTGGCCTATCGCTAGGCATGCTATTGGCTTTTGCTACTCTATCGGCTTCTATCGGCTTGTTAACGCTATCAGGCTGGTTTATTTCAGCTTCTGCGGTTGCTGGCCTTACGATTGCGCGTGAAACCTTCAACTACATGCTACCGGGTGGTGGTGTGCGTGGTTTGGCAATGAGCCGAACTGCAGGTCGTTGGGGTGAACGTGTTGTGAGCCACAATGCGACATTCAAACTGTTAACTGATCTTCGTATCTTCTTCTTCAAGAAGCTGGCTCCGCTGATCCCAGGTCGTATTTCAAACCTTCGTGATGCTGATCTTCTCAACCGTTTGGTTGCCGATGTCGACGCCATGGATCACGTGTACTTGCGCTTAGTAAGCCCTGTGACGGTGGGTGTGTTCGGGATTTTCTTCCTGACTCTGTTCTTGATGTGGTTCGATAGCTCACTAGGTTTAATCCTAGGTTCTATCCTTCTTATCATGCTGTTGGTTTGGCCAATCTTGTTCTACAAGCTTGGTAAACGTAATGGTGGTGAGCTAACACAGAACAAAGCGGATCTTCGTGTAACGACGCTTGATTGGATTGAAGGCTACAGCGAGCTAACTCTGTTCGGTGCTGAGGAGCGTTACCGTAATGCGATTCTAGAAACGCAACGCAAGCTGATGGCGAATCAGTTTGTGAACGCTAACCTAACCGGTATGGCTTCAGCAGCGCTAATGCTGTTCAACGGTTTGACGCTGGTTCTTATGCTTTGGCTTGCGGCTGACGGCGTGGGTGGTAATGCACCAGACCCGTTCATCGCGCTAATGGCATTCGCAACCATGGCAAGTTTTGAGCTATTGATGCCAATCGCAGGCGCGTTCCAGCATTTAGGTCAGACTCTGTCTTCTGCACGTCGCTTGAATGAAGTGATTCTGTCAGAACCTGAAGTTCAGTTCGCTGAAGAGAAACTCGACATCAACAAGCCGCTTGATATTACGTTCTCAAACGTGACGTTCAACTACCCTGACTCTGAGCGCAGTGTTCTGAACGCTGTCGACCTAACGATTCCGGCAACGAACAAAGTAGCGATTGTGGGTCAAACAGGTTCTGGTAAATCGACTCTGATTCAGCTTCTGACTCGCTACTGGGATCCTAAGAAGGGTTACATCTCAATTGCGGGCATTGAACTGACTCAGTGGAATGAATCACAGCTTCGTGAATCAATCAGTGTGGTAAGCCAACGTGTCGACATTCTAAATGGTACTTTGCGTGACAACTTGTTGATTGCAAGACCAGAAGCAACCGATGATCACTTAGCGAATATCTTAAAAGACGTTGGCCTAGAAAAGCTGCTTGAGAATAACGCGCTTGATAGCTGGTTAGGTGATGGTGGTCGTCAACTTTCTGGTGGTGAGAAGCGCCGTATTGGTATCGCACGTACGATTCTTCATGATGCCCCTATCCTGCTTCTTGATGAGCCAACAGAAGGCTTAGATAAGCAAACAGAGCAAAGCATCATGACGCTGTTCGAGAAACACTTCGAAGGCAAGACGGTTATCTTCATTACACACCGTTTGATTGGTTTGGAATCGATGGATTCGATCGTTCTGATTGAACAAGGCGAGATTGTTGAGCACGGCTCTCACGAGACACTATTAAACGAAGAAGGACGTTACTTCCAACTTCGTCAGGCAATCTAGCTCCTTCATAAGTTATAAAGAAAACCATTCAAAGCCCGAGTTCATACTCGGGCTTTTTGTTGTCTGTAATTCTAGTATCGAGCAACCATTCCCCCTTAAACGGTTGTTCATGCGCTGATTAGTTTTGCCCTTTCCTACAAAAACTTACCATTTATAAAGCAACGAGTTGCGCATAATTCAAGTCGTAGCACATTACTATGATCATCTTTCTAGGATAATACGTATCGATCAACCTCATGGAATAACCTCCCCCTAAAATAATGGAGAACAGTGTATGTCTTTACGATTAATCGCAACAACGATAGCGCTTGTAGGTGCTAGCTTTACCGCTCAAGCGAGCTCGGAATGTGAAGTATCGATTGATGCTAGTGATCAAATGAAATTTTCAACTGACACATTAAGCGTTCCAGCGAGCTGTAAAGAAGTGAAGCTGACGCTAAACCATACTGGTTCTATGCCAGCCCAATCAATGGGTCACAACGTCGTTATAACAGACACTGCGTCGCTACAAGCAGTGGGCATCGATGGTATGTCGGCAGGTATCGACAATAACTACGTAAAACCTGACGACAGCCGCGTTTACGCCTTCACTCGTGTTATCGGTGGTGGCGAGTCAACCTCAATCACTTTCAGCACAGAGAAAATGACAGCCGGTGGCGACTACTCTTTCCTATGTTCATTCCCGGGCCACTGGGCAATCATGAAGGGCAAGTTTGAGTTTAAATAACTCGTTAGTCTAGATGGTACAGATACATCAAAGCCCCAACCTAAGTCGGGGCTTTGTTATATTGGCTTCGATTACAGCTTGAAGCGGCTGATTTCGCTTTCTAGCTCGTGAGACAGTTCAGAAAGCTGCGCAGCTTGCTCTGCAGCTTGGTGTGCTTCGTCTGCTAGCTCGTTAGATACGTCACGGATTCCTTCAGTATTACGAGTAATCTCAGACGTTACTGACGCTTGCTCTTCTGCAGCAGAAGCAATCTGTGTTGCCATGTCACTGATGCGTTCAACAGCAGCATGGATTTGCGTTAGGCTTGCAGCCGCTGAGTTCGCGTCATCAACACTGGTTTCAGCAAGTGTACGGCTATCGTTCATGATGTTAACCGCTTTGCCTGTTGTACCTTGCAGCAACTCAATCGTTTGTTGAATTTCTTGCGTTGAACCGTGTGTACGTTGGCTCAGAACTCGAACTTCATCCGCTACTACTGCGAAACCACGACCTTGCTCACCGGCACGTGCTGCTTCAATAGCGGCGTTAAGTGCAAGTAGGTTCGTTTGTTCTGCAATACCTTGAATGTTAGACAAGATAGCGTTGATGCTGTTGCCGTGCTCTTCAAGTTCTAGAATCACGTTAGTTGCGATTTGAACTTCTTGAGCAAGGTTTTGGATAGAGCTTTGAGTCTGTGTCACTTGACCAGTACCGTGCTCACACGCGCCAACCGCTTCAGATGAGTTCTGTGCAGTGTGGTCTGCGTTACCTGCGATCTCTTGTGTTGCTGCAGCCATTTCGTTAACGGCTGTTGCTACCATGTTGATCTCGTCTTGTTGCATTTGGATACGAGCACTACGTTCTTCAGCTTGAGAAGCCGTTTGACGCGCTTGGTTGCCCAGCGCAGCAGATACTTCGCTTAGCTTGATCACCATGGTGTGCATGTTGCCCACAAAACGGTTGAAGTTTGCTGCAAGCTGACCAATTTCGTCGTCGCTCTTAGGCTCAAGGCGTTGAGTAAGATCGCCCTCACCTGAAGCAATTTCTTCAAGTGCTGCTGAAACGCGGTTTAGGTCGCGGAATAGGAAGCTTACTAACCAAGACACGAGTACGATTACGATGAGCGTAATAACGACAGCAGTGATGATCAGCTGAGTAAGTAGCGTTGAGTGGTTCGCTTCTTCTGTTGCTTTGTCCATCTGAACCGCGAAGATCCAGTTAGTGTTAGGCACCTTCGTGAAGTAAAGCAGCTTCTCAGCGCCACGTTCTTTAATGATCTCGATACTACCAGTACGCACTGCGTTCTCGATGATAGGCATAGAGATGTCATTAGAAAGTTGGCTTACTGGCTTCAGGCTTAGTGCTGAATCTGGGTGCGCTAGGAATGTGCCGTCAGACGCATCGATTAGCATTGCGTGAGCGTTGTCACCCACATCTAAGCTGATAACGTCATTAACCAATTGGTCGATAAGTACGTCAGCACCTACCACACCAACAAGTTGACCATTGTGGCGAACTGGCTCTGCAATCGTTACTAGAAGTGCTTTGGTGATTGCATCTTGGTAAGCCGTAGTAATGATTTGCTTACCTGCAGCGTTTGCTTCTTGGTACCAAGGACGTTGACGAGGATCGTAATCTGCACGATTACGTTCAGGATGTGAACGGTACATTCCACCTTCTGGAGTACCTAAAAAGATATCGTCAAAGCCACCCGCTACACGAGCTTGTCTAAGGAAAGGAACAACATCATCCTCTCGTGAAAAGTCATTAAATGCTGATGCGATATCAGTACGGATATCAATCCAGTTTTTAATACCTTCAGATGCTGCTTCAGATACGCTTTCAGCTCGTAGGTATACGCCATTACGAGTCTGTTCAAATAATTGGTTTGCTGACAACCAAGTCAACGCTGTAGCCATAACGACAACAGCAGATAGGCTAGCGCCTATCAACTTCTGCTTTAGTGTTAGTTTCATGTCAAAGTTTCACGAGTGGTGGGAAATCTCGCGCATACTACCCAATATTAGTATTAAATTCGAGCGATTTCACAATTTAATATTGGAATATAATTTTAAGCAAACCATAAGCTTAAGTAATGTCAAATCCTTGGCTTATAGCCAAATTTAAGGCGGTGTTGTCTCTACGGTTATTAACATTTTTATCGCACTTCACATGCTTAAAAGAGACAAGAAAACACGGTAAAGAGGAAAATCGAGTAGGAGGAGGC
>NZ_JBFRJZ010000078.1:0-902 GCF_041469125.1 Vibrio sp. 10N.286.51.E5
TCTTCAGCTACAACAGAGAAGTTAAGGTTAATCGCGTTTTCACCCGCGCCATCAAGGTGCTTAAGTGGTTTAAACAATTCGAATTGATAGCTGTTATCTGAGGTATCGAAAATAATTTCGAACACCGCTTCATTACTCGCTGCTGTTTGAGCAACGTAAGTAAATGTTGTGCCGCTTTGCGACACAGCTTGCCACTCTAAGCTTTCTCCATCAGAGGTTAAGCCCGCAATCACTAAATTTTCATTAACCAACTCATACTTCACAACGCCATCGGCACCTTCATCAATCGTGAATAGTCCATTAATAATGGTGTCTTCAGATTGATCTGAACCAATACCAGTAAGATCGTCTTCATCGACAACCGCTTCACCCGTTGGCGCCGTCATTACTGGCGCACCATCAAGCACCTCGATTGGCAATACATATTGGTTAGAATCATCCCCATCACCATCAACGGCAACGACATCGAATGGAATCGTTAAGGTATTGGAGTTCGGGCTTGTTGGATGGTTCAGAGGACCTAACAACGTAAAGCTATAAGAGCCATCATCACCTAATCCCAACGTGAAGATTGGCGTTCCACTTGTCGTCGTACCTTGATAGGTCGTTGTGTTAGCCGCCCCTGTGATTTCTGTAATAGAAATCGCTTCAGTTCCAGAGGTTAATGTCGCTTCAAGCGCTGAGATATTACGCAGTTCGTAAACCTCTACTTGGTCTGCACCTTCCGTGGTAACAAACGATCCTGTCGCCTGAGCGACAACAGAGCCTAAATCGTCTTCATCAACGACAAACGTACTAGCAATAGTCGTATCAGTGATGGTTGGCACATCATCCGTCACCGTGATCTTCAAATCGATCGCATTCGATTTATCTTGGTCGAAGTCTTCAGCTACAACAGAGAA
>NZ_JBFRJZ010000079.1:0-57140 GCF_041469125.1 Vibrio sp. 10N.286.51.E5
GTTATCGAATACATTTAAGTCATTCGTTTGACATCAACGATAAAACCTACTATCTTAAGTGGTTTTTTTTGTTTCAAATTGACGAGTTATTTTCACTAATATTATTCTGACAAAGTAGATATTTCGCCAACCTGTGATAATTTAAATACATAACGATTAAAAGTAAGCACAACAAAATGAATTTCAGCATTGAACAACTTCTCGCGTTCGTTACCGTTTATGACCAACTCTCTTTCAGCAAAGCCGCCGTTAAACTCAATAAACACAGAACGACAATCGGGCAGGTTATTACTAACCTTGAAGACCAACTCGCGGTAAGCCTATTTGAAAGGGTTGGGCGCTCTGTAAAGCCGACAGAAGACGGGCATCTTCTTTACCATTACGCTAAACAAACCATTGAACAAGCTCGTACCTTCGATAAGGTAGCATTGAGCCTCTCTTATGGCGGGTTGGAAAACATCACCTTTGCTTATTCTGGTGTGATACCTCATCAAATGCTTTTGGATATTCGAAAGAAACTGCGTCGTGATTTCCCGATGATGCGAGTGAACTTTTTAATCCGAAACAAAAAGGATATTAAGAAGGGCCTTCAAAGTGGCGAGTACCACTTTGGATTAGTCAATGTGCATGACAGCCGGGGTATACACAGCTTTGATGCGACTTTTCTAGGTCACATTGAGTTTTCCCCATTCGTTCAAAAAAATGGTGAGTTCTCATCTTTGGCGCAAGAGGATGTACTTTTAGCGTTAAGAAATTCAAAGCAGTTTATCTTGAGATCGTTTATTGAAGAGGGAATGTCAGAAAAAGTAACCATCAGCTCCGATAACGAAGAAGTCGATCAATTGGCGTTAGTTATTAAAATGGTTGAAGCCGGTTTAGGGTGGGCACTGTTACCAAAAACGTTTGCTCATTCTGAATTTTCCCATTACGACATTGAACCTATACAGTCGTCTGAAATGCACCAAGGATTCAAATTCGGTTTTGCGCTTTGGTGCAATCATTCTAAGCAAGTGAAGGATGTAAAATTATCGGTTTTATCTGTTATACAAGAACATGTTGATCGAGTATTGAGTCAATATTAGCAAAGGAAGAATGTAGGTAACTTATTAATAGAGGCTCATTTATATGAGCCTTTTGCGTTTCTGTCATCTCGAAAGCTCTTTAATTTTGTAGGGCGACATCCTCTATATAGGAGTAGGGCAACACCATTATTTGGCCTATTCTATGCCCGTCGATTAAGGACCCCCTTTATTGGCAATAAGTGTTTAATTTCTATGTTTATTGCAAGGAAGCAAACTTTCGGCCGGGTTTCGTCCCCCGGTCTTTTTTATGAGGCAAATTTTATGACTCGCTGCGGCGGCATTGTTCTTCTTTCCTGCTTTTTATTTACAACATCTTCTTTCGCATCGTTTTATGATCCTGTTGATGGTCAATTTGATATGGGGCATCACCTTGCGGAAAACGCATATGGCTTTTTGCCTATCCCAATTTTGATTACCGAGCCTGCGGTGGGGTACGGCGGCGGTGTGGCTGGTTTGTTTTTACATGAGACGGATGAGGAAAAGCGACAAAGAAAGCAAGCTGCTCTTTCTGCCATAGATGGTGGTGCGCAGTTAGTACCCTCAGCAATGTCAGTAGTGGGCGCAGTAGGGACAGAGAACGAAACTTGGTTTGTATTTGGTGGCCATAGACGATCTTGGATGAATGATTCCATTCGTTACACAGGAGGCGGCGGCTTTGGTGTTGCGAATTTGGATTTGTACACATCAATCAACTGGGGCCCCATAGATCATGACCTTAGAATAGGCACGTCAACTTCGGTAGCCGTACTTTCACAAAAGGTGCAGTTCCGGATTGGGCATACGCCTTGGATGTTGGGAATAAAGCAGTTATTAGCTAAGTCTGAGATTGAATTTGATAACATGGTTTTAGACCGAATTTTGGGTAACGAATCGGTTACTTCTGGTTTAGGGTTGGAGGCTGAATATGACACAAGAGATAATTTATTTTATCCAACCAAAGGTTACAAATTGTCTGCAGATTACATGGTGTACGACGATGCGATTGGCAGTGATTACAATTACCGAAATTTGAACATAGATGGCGAAGCCTATATCCCAATTGCCAATAAATGGACGTTAGGCTTGGCTGCAAATTATCAAAGCTTCGAACAGCAAGACCTGTTTGTATCACCCACAGCGAAACCGTACGTGTCGTTACGCGGGGTGTCATCTTATCGGTACCAAGGAGATGAGATTGAAACAATTCAAGGCCAATTGACGTATAGCATCACTCATCGTTGGAAGGTGTCTGGGTTTTACGGTTCAGGGGTTGCAAAGCAAGATAACGGCATAAGCCACGACAGTACCGTCAATGCCGGAGGTGTCGGCTTTCGATACCAAATCGCGAGACGTTACGGTTTGCACCTTGGGATGGATTATGCGCAAAGCCATGAAGAACGCGCTATCTACTTTAACGTAGGCAGTGGTTTCTAGAACAACGGAATAGGTTAAATTTTTCCAAGAAAAAAGGCGCTAATTAGCGCCTTTTCGTTTTCTATCACTTTCTTACAGTAAGATTACTTCTTACGGCAGAACTCAGCGATTACGTACATTGATTGACCGCCGTTTGTTTTACCAGAAACAAGCTTAGGATCGTCACCAACGCTGATACCACGAATAACAGTACCTTGCTTAATCACTTGGTTAGTACCTTTGATTGGCAGGTCTTTGATTACTGTTACGTCGTCACCTTTCTTAAGTTCAACGCCATTCACATCAAGAGGCTTGTCATCAGCAGACATGCCGATTTGTGCCCAAACTGATGTTTCTTCTTCAAGGTACATCATGTCTAGCGCGTCCTGAGCCCAGCTTTCTGTGTTCAGACGAGTAAGTTGACGCCATGCCGTTACTTGAACTGGCGCTTCCTGGCTCCACATGCTGTCAGTCAGACAACGCCAGTGGTTGATATCTTTAGGATCGTCAATCTCACCAAGACATTTGTCACATACCATGATGCCGTGATCCACTGTTACGTGGCTGTGTGGCGGCACTGCGTATGCAGTAAGAGAAGAATCAGAACCACATAGTTCACATTTAGATTGGCAGCGTTCTAGCATAGTAGCTTCAGAAGACATAATGGACTCACATTTATTAGGTATTAAATTACGGGGCTATTATCCACTTTATTTACAATAAAGAAAGAGGTCGTACGGTATTCTGTCTTGATTAATTTTAGCTGAGATCAACCATTTGTGTTTTAAAGTTTTATGCAAACGGTCAACTAGGGGACTTGTTCGAACGACAGAGACAAAAATGCCAGCGGTTAGGCTGGCATTTGGTTTAGTGAAAAGCTTAAGTCTTAGTTATTCCAATAAAGCATCCGGTGCTGCTGCATCAAGGCTATCCGATTCTAAGAAATCAGCTACTTGAGCTCTCATTGATAGGGTATGAGTGGCATCAGAAAGGTCTGCTTGCGGTCCGATGATCGTTGAGTGTTTAGCTATTTCGTTATATTGAACAAACACACGATTCCCAGTTGAAGGGCTAGCTTTTGTTGAGTCAGTCAATCCTAACGTCGAATCTAACCCTTCAGAGCCAACAAATGAAGCCGTATATGATAACGGTGCACCATTATCATCATTGCCATTGTTTGGTACCGTTTCATCATTTTGCGACTGGATCAACAACGTTGGATAGCTAGAGCTAATTGATGACTGGTCCTCAGTGTTTGCTATTGAATGTGGATCGACCGTGTCAATAAGGGTTTGAGCGGCGACTTTAAATGCAACTAATTCAGTTTCAATTGCTGCGGCACTAGTTGGATTTTCCTTAGCAAAAGCGGTATAGCAATCGCCATCTTCAATGTCAGCCGCAGTACAAGCTGAAGCCACTGAATCCCGATACGTTGCATTTAACTGTTTAGCTAGATTGTGTTTAATTTCGGGGCCAAAGGTTTCCGATGCGAAGAGTAATTCAGCAATGTGCCCACCTGAATTAGCATATACCGCCGAGCTAAATTTATGTGTACCAGCAATTTCAGATGTAGCTACTGACGTAAATCCAGTAATACCGCCCAATGAGTGGCCCATAAATTTAACGGTTGTGTCTTTTACATCAACTCCGGCTAATGGTGTACCAGTAAAGTCATTCCCCACTTTTTCAAGTGCCATACGAAGACCTATTACATCAAGTGCACTTTGACGGATGTTGTCACGCGCAACGGGCAAAGCGCTTAGATTCAAGTAGTACAGAGCATTATCGTTAGTTGAAATAGCACCTCCGGCAAGTGAACGAGACCCATGAATAGGGTGGTCAATTGCAATGACAGCAAGACCTTCAGCCGTTAAGTTTGCCGCAAACGCATACGCATTCTCTTTTACAGAGGTAATACCGTGTTGGTAGATTACAACCCCGGTTATTGGGTCAGTCACAGGAGTAAACAAAAGCACATCAACAGCTTCAAGTGATTTAATTTGTGGTATTGGTGAATACTGAGTGACAATGCGATCACTATCTAGAGCTGTTCCACTTGCGTCCTTTGTGAGTGTTTTTCCCATTAAAGTCGTGACATCAGCTGCGCTAAGGTTTGTTGGGTCTAATCCTAATTTAACCAACTCTCCACCAACGAAAGAACTTGTAGAGTTATCCGTTAGTGCGCTTTTTATAACCGCTAAACTGTCCAATGCTGATGCAAATGGCGTTGTAGAGAACTTAGTTGGATCGGTTTCCAAGAAATATGGGAGTTGAACAGTACCTTTAGTCACGTTTACCGACGTAGTGCTGATACCAGCGTTAGAGTAAAGGAGATTTATCCCTCCAATCAAAGTGGCATTTTCTGTTGCATCGTCATCGGCAAGATATTTTTTAAAGTCAGCATCTGCAGCGATTGCTGTAGCAAATGGTGTTGTTGATGAGGAATCTAAACTAAGATTGTAAGCGTTTGTCAGATCGATATTATTTGGGTTTGCGCTGCCATTCCAATAAGTCGAAAGTGGGGCTCCAGCATCAATCATTCCACCAATCAACGATGCAGTAGAGGCAAGAACATCACCAACAGAAGTTGTAGTAAACCAAGCTGAATACACAATCTTTTCCGCATCAACACCAACAGCCGCAGCTATAGCTTCTTGACCTTTAATTAAAGTTTGCGCACTAGCTAAGTCACCGATTGAATAAGTTTTAGTGGCTGTTTTGAGAGCCGCATAGCTTTGCGATGTACCTACTGGGTTACCATTTACATCTGTAACATCATCAGTAATAACAAGCAAATATTCAGACTTCTCATCAAAAGGAGTATTAGGTGTAATTGCTAGGTTTGAGCCTACTTTGTAAACTGTGTATTCAGAGCTAGCAACAGGTGTTGGTACTTGAGCCGCTGTGGATGTGTCTGTTAGCTTTTTAGAAAGCTTCAACAATGTCACTCCGGAAGTAACAACTCCAGGAGTATCACCAAAACCGTCGCCTTCAAACTCGATGTAAATTGGCATACTGGTCGAAAAACCATCGGCATAATTTAATGCTGCTTTTGGGTTAGAAATGCTATCATCGCCACCTGTTGGGATCGCTAACGTGCCATCTGTAGAGTCAAATAATAGGTTATTACTTAAAGGAACTGATGCATTACTACCTTGCAAGAGCATTTTTTGAGTTGTCGCTCTTGCCAAAGACGTTTCTAGATAGGCTTCAAGTTGTTGGTTACTTGTTCCCGAACTTTCAGTGTTGTCGCCACAACCTGCTAGCAGGATCGCTGAACATAGTACAGAGATCTTAAAGTTACGTTTCATGATACGATCCTGATTTAGTTAAAAGTGTAGTTAAGCTGAACTGAAGAAAGGTAAGCAGTACCTTCTGCTTCGAACGTCCTTTCTTGCTGGGCGCCATTTGTCTCAGTGAACTCACCATCATCACTTACAACAAGTGCGAATCCGGCATCGACAGTCATATTTTCGCTCCAAACATAAGTGAAGCCAGCGCTGTACCACATACGATCACTATCAGGAATGCTTAAAGTTGCTTCACCAGCTTGTTCGTCATAAGCGTAACCAGCTCTTAATGTCCACTTACTGTTTAGTTGGTACGTCGCGCCTAGTGAATATCGATTGTTGTCTTCATATTTTTCAGGTTTGTAGAAGCACTGACCAGCTATACCGTTGTCAGTACAATCTGGACTTGTTGCTTTCAACTCCTTAAAAGTACTCCAATCAGTTTGTTGCCAACCGTAGTGAATTGCCCACTGTTCGTTAAGTTGGTGAAATGCTGAAAGCTCCAGAATAGAAGGAAGCTCGATTTGAAGACGACCATCAACCTTGGGAGATGTTGCTCTACCTGAGTCGTAGCTGCTAAATTCACCGTCATCGAAATCAAGATCAACAGAAGAGCGGTAAGCGATACTAAAGCGATTGTTTTCGTTCAGCTCATACATCGCGCCAACATTCCAACCATAGGCAAATGTTTCACCGGTCATGCCTATAAGTTTGTCAGATGGATTTCCACCAACAAAGTTAGCGAGCTCGCCTTTATGGCGAGTAAGTTCAGCTTCCGCATACACAAGGTTTAAACCTGCACCAACGCTAAATGATTCATTCACGCGATACGCAATATTTGGATTTAGATTTACAGATAAGAGCGACGTATCACCAGCCATATCACCTGCCGAGATGTCATCAGGGTAATCCGTAGCAACACCATAATTGGTGAACATACCGATACCCCAAGCCCATTTTTCGTTGATTGGGCTGATGTAATATGCGGCTGGCACGACTTGTAATGGAGCAACATCTTTTGAATGCTCGTTAGCGTCAACGTCGTAAACGTTAACCTCTGGATCAACGATAGAAACCGCGCCTGAAAATTGGGCTGTATCAAATAGGGTCATTGCGGCGGGGTTTCTCGCTAGTACACTCGCGTTATCAGCTACTGCACCTTCACCTGAAAAGGCACGACCAAGACCTGAGGCAGAATGCTCAGCAACTTGGAAACCAGCCGCAAGTGAGTTACATGCAAATAGTACTGAAAGTGAAACGAGAGAGCGTTGTATTGTTTTCATCCTTGACCCTCCTAGGGCATCGAATTTCGTTATTATGGTTTGAAAACACACTGAGCATTTTTGGTGTTGAAGCTCTAATGTAAATGGCATGTTAAATTCATGTTTTATATAAAGTCAAAGAAAGAGTTGTTATTTTGTGAGGTTATGTTTTAAAGGGGCGGCACTTTAACATCGATAATATAAGTATAATCAATAATTTATTCGTGGTTGGAGGTGTGACCAGAGTGTTTATGCATCGTTGCGGTATAAATAGTGTTCAATAGCTCAATATGTAACAACTTTGTTTCTGTTTACCACCATTCGCTAAATCGGCATAATATCGACACTCGTTAGAAGTCATTAAATTGGAATTTTAAGTTTGGAATTACTCGCGATAGAGTTTCTTGGAAAACCGCTTCGTTTAGAAGGATCAATGGCAGGGTGGCAACAGTTGTATTGGGATAACACTTTGGTATCTCAATTAGATGCGACCACAGACCAAGAAGACGCCCGAAAACACGAATTTACACTACGCGCTGGCGAAGAAACGTTGCAGTGTCACGTTGAATCGACCGTTCAGTGGCAACCGTTTGAGATGACGTATAAAGCGTCGGTGAATGGGCAAACCATTACCGAAGGCAATCGAAACACCAAAGATATTGAACAACAAACTCCTGTTGTCGCTCCTAAACCAGAGAAGCGTTTTAGCTTAATTGGGTTGGTGTCGCTTGGTATGAAAGCGCTTAAAAGCGCCAAGCTAATCAAGGTCGTACTTGCTTCTGCGAGTTTAGCGGCCTATTCATGGTTGTTTTCAATTCAGTTCGCTTTGGCCTTAATCGCCTGTTTAATGTTCCATGAGTACGGTCATATTAGAGCGATGAAATACTTCGGCATGAAAACCAAAGGGATCTATTTGATACCATTTCTTGGTGGCTTGGCGTTATCCGATGAAAAGATTAATACGCGTTGGCAAGATGTGGTTATCTCAATCATGGGGCCATTGTTCGGCCTGATATTGTCGTTAGTATTTATGGTGCTGTATTGGGCGACTGGCGAAATGTTCTTTGCCGGCCTTGCAGTATTTAATGCTCTATTAAACCTGTTCAATCTATTGCCGATTTTGCCTCTCGATGGCGGACATGTTCTTAAAAGTATCAGTTTCTCGATGAACAGTGTGCTTGGCATTGTACTTTGTGTCGCGGCTGCCGTTGCTGGTGTGGTATTGAGTTATCAGTTGAATTTAACCCTGTTTGGTTTCTTATTGATCATGGGCAGTGTTGAAATACTGTTTGAATGGAAAGGACGTCATCACAGTCACTTGTTACCGTTAGACAAATACGGGCAAGTCGTGTCGTTCGTTTGGTATGTAGGTTTAGTGAGCAGTTTGATTGGTGTTATCTGGTATTTTGCATCTACTGGTGATCAGCTATTAAGCCTACCATTACAAATTCTTGGTACTTAACGAGTGAGTTTCTGTTGTTGGAATTATCCAGCTGCTTAGTGCACTTGAACTGTTAGCAAGCAAGAAACTGAAAATGCCCTAACCAATATGGATAGGGCATTTTGTATTTACACCAGCTAGGCGATTCTTACTTAGATTACGCTTTGCAATTTGGTCTTGGTGAACCTGATTGAGGAAGCGTTTTTATCGTTGCTTGTAGATCTTTAATACGCGTACTGTGGGAAGGGTGCGTAGAAAGCAACTCTGGCGGTTGATTACCCCCTGATGCTTTCGCCATGTTTTGCCACAAGTTGACACTTTGGTTTGGATCGAAACCTGCTTGAGCCATATACTCTAAACCAACAACATCGGCTTCAGACTCTTGAGTTCGCCCATACGGTAGAATAACGCCATATTGAACGCCTAACCCTAACGCGGCCATCGTCATACCTTGATACTGTTTGTATTCTGATGCACCTAACGCAACGTTAGTAATAGATAAGCCCGTATTAGCGATTTGAGACTGAGAAAGGCGCTCATTACTGTGGTCCGCTAAAACGTGTGCCACTTCGTGACCGATAACCGTCGCGAGTTGGTCTTGATTGACTGCAACCTTGAGTAACCCTGTGTATACACCGATTTTTCCGCCAGGTAGGGCGAATGCGTTCACTTGATCACTATCAAACACAACAACTTCCCATTCACTAAAACCTTGTTTAGGAATATATTGAGTGATGCTGTTCGCTACGCACTGTACATAAGCGTTAGTTTTGGCATCTTTGCTGATGGGTTGTTCTTTTTTCATTTGTTCAAAAGACTGTGCTCCAAGCTGAGACATGTCTTTATCTGAAAAAAGCAGCAATTGGTTTCTGCCTGTCGGAGAAGCGCTACACGCGGTTAGGCCTGCAAGTGTGAGAAGCGAGGCAAACTTCATCCATGACGTCATACAATATCCTCTGTGTATTCGGTTTTTATGCATGTTAACATCAACTTGCGTAATAGCTAAGGGCTGTAAGATAACTAACAGCGGTAATATAGAAAAAAGCTATGCACGCGATAACAAGATCAATAATTAAGGAACCTATATGAGTATTTGGAAAAAGCCCGTTGACCTAGATACCTTCAACGCGACCTCAAAAAATACCTTAATTGAACACCTCAACATTGTTTACACCGAAGTAAATGACAATTCTTTGGTAGCAACCATGCCGGTTTGTCACTTTACGCACCAACCACTGGGTATGCTTCATGGCGGCGCATCGGTTGTGCTAGCAGAAACGCTTGGCTCATTGGCTGCAAACTTCTGCGTACCAGAAGGCTATTATTGCGTTGGGCTCGATATCAATGCGAACCACGTAAGGTCAATGCGTGAAGGGCATGTCATTGGTACTGCTGAGCCTATTCACTTGGGCGTCTCTACTCAAGTATGGCAGATCAATATCACTGATGATCGTCAACGCTTAGTTTGTACCAGCCGTTTAACCATTGCCGTTAAGAAACATAAGCGATAACAGACTAGGCAGTCGTACGCTGGTTTTGTCTTTAGAAGAAGTAATCAGTACTTAGAACAAGCAATCAGTATTTAAAGCAGTAACCCGAGAAGCCCATGGTCATAACGTTTAAAAGTGGAAAAGTCATCGCAACCGCACATGAATTGGTTGTTCGTTTAGATGGGGAGCATAGAGTCACGCTGCAAGCCCAAGTTGATGCAATTCAATTGATCGGAAAAGGGGCAAATGTTATTTCAGCTAACGGTTCTGAGTGTAAATGGTCGATAAAATTAGACGATGAACAGCAGCTCCGTGAAATCGCTAATGAAATTGGCTGCGATGTAATGTAATCCTTTACGGTAAAGGCACTTAACCCTTAAGATTGAATAACATCTTAGGATGTCGTACTCATAATTCACAATAAAATTGTGTCAGTAATATTGATTTTACGCCATAAAATAGGGAAACTGAATTCAATGTCCTTTGAATAAGTTTTCCTCTTTATGAGCAGCCCAAGACTTCGCGTTCAATTTGAAACCCTGTTTGAATACTTCGATGGTAAAGATTCTGATGTTCAACTCGACGACATCACGGATGTGCTTTGTTGTACCCGTCGTAATGCCCGAATGGTACTCAACAAGCTTGAAGAAGAAGGGTGGGTAGAATGGTTACCTGCAGCAGGTCGAGGAAAGTTATCTCAACTTATCTTTAAACAGAATCGTTGTGATGTCAGCGAGAACTTAGCAAGACGCTACTTGCAGGAAGGAAAAATTGGACAGGCGCTGTCAGTGCTTGATCACAATGCTGCCAAACTCACGCAAGTTATTCAAAACTACTTGGGCGTACAGTATCAAGAAGGCGAACAAGTTATTCGTTTGCCTTATTACCGGCCGCTATCCATGCTTAACCCAACCAAATCGATGCGTCGTTCAGAGCAACATATCGCTTGTCAGGTATTCAGTGGGTTGACTCGTCTAGATGAGAATGACCAACTTCAACCCGATCTTGCTCATTCATGGCAAAAAATCAGCGATTACCAATGGCGATTCTTCTTGAGACCCGGTGTTCGTTTCCATAACGGGGAACCTCTGTTAACCAATCATGTTGTGGATACACTGCTTGCACTCGAACCTCTCAACATGTTTTCGCATATCAAAGATGTCTCTTCACCTGCAAATTGTGTAGTAGATGTTTTTCTCACACGTCCAGACAAGTATTTTCCCCTCGCACTAACGGAATCGGTCGCTAAAGTCACATTACCGATCACTTTACGTGGTGAAGACTACGATATTCGACCGATTGGAACAGGACCTTATCGCATTGAAAAGAACGACGAGAAACAACTCGTGTTAACCGCTTTTAATGGGTACTTTGGTTTCAGACCGTTAATTGATCGCGTTGAAGTTTGGGTGGTGGATGAGGCTTATTCTTCAATGGTTTACCCAAGCCTATCTAAGCCTGTTATGGCCGACCGTGGCGATAGCGATGAAGTAGAACTCGATCCTGGCTGCACGTATTTACTGCTCAATAGAAAGAAGGGTATTGCACAAGATCCCGCATGGGCACAGTTTTTATCTAACGCGTTGAATGCGGCGGATCTGTTTGTTCATATTCCAAAAGAGACTGTTATCGATTTGGGCGTGTTACACGCTTATGGGATAAAACCCGGTTGGTATGACATAAAGTTAAAAGTGCCCGTTTGTCCACCAGCAGATTCGAAGCCTACCATAAGATTAGCGTATCAATGCCAACACCCAATGTTCCCAACGCTTGCAAAGGCGATTGTCACGGTGCTGAAGCAATACAACGTCGATGTTGATCTTTACGGTTACGAAACCGATCCTCCGCACGCCGATGATGTTGATGTTTGGATTAACCCTATGGGTATCGCTAATAACAGAGACGACGCTTTAGCCGGTTGGCTAATGGACTACAGTTTTCTTGATGAATCTAGCCCGGCAGAAGACTTCGACCAATGGTGTTACATGATTGACCGTTGGCGTTCTGGTGAATTCGAGCAATTCCCAGCACGACAGTTAGGTAAACAACTGGTCCAAAGCAATCAATTGATCCCGATGTTCCATTGCTGGTTAGGCGTTAATAAAGATCAATGTGGTACGTTGCAAAACGCGAAATGTAATGCATTAGGTTGGTTCGACTTTAGCCAAGTTTGGGTGAAGCCTGACGTTGATTGAAATCCAAGAAAACTCAGTTAGGACCAAATAACTCATTTAGGAAAAAACGATGCAAACTCTGATGGTTACATTTATTACGCTGGTGGCATTTGCTGCTAATTCAGTTTTGTGTCGCTGGGCCTTAATGGATCAAACGATTGATCCTTTGAGCTTTTCGATCGTTCGCATCTTATCTGGTGCGCTTACGCTTCTGATTTTATTAACGTTATCTTCCCAATCTAAGTCTAAACGTGAGTTAACAAACAACACATCGGCATATGCAAAACTCAAATCACAGTTTCAATTAACATCAATACTGTCACTGCTCGTGTATATGTTTGGTTTCTCGTTTGCTTACTTAGAGCTTGGCGCAGGTCTTGGTGCGCTGGTGTTGTTTGTCGCAGTGCAATTTACGATGATTGCCGCGCACTTGCTTTCTGGCAACAGAATGTCACTCATTGAGTGGGGCGGGTGTTTGTTATCTGTGGCAGGGCTTGTTTACTTGTTAATGCCAACGGAATCGACTCAAGTACCCGACTTAGTTTCTATTATCTTGATGTCTCTGGCCGGAGTTGGTTGGGGTATTTACACATTGGCAGGAAAGAAATCGTCAAACGCACTGCAATCGACCACCGCTAACTTTGGATTCAGTTCGCTAGTTATCCTTGTGGCATTGAGCTTATTAGTTTTGATACCGAATGCGTTAACGCAAGTGTCTATCACTGAGAAAGGTTTGATTTACGCGATTATATCGGGCTCTGTGGCTTCTGGTATCGGTTATAGTTTGTGGTATTACGTAGTGAAAAAACTGAATACGGTGGTGGCGTCTATTGCACAGCTTTCTGTTCCAGTTATCGCAACACTTGGTGGTGTATTATTGTTATCTGAACCTGTCACCATGCAATTTATAGTCTCATCAACCGTTATACTTCTAGGGATAAGCTTGGTTCTTGTCGCCCCTAAACTTAAGAAATAAAGAGTTCAATCATTAACTTCTATGGCTAAACCAAACAAGAAACAACCGACCAAGACGGTTCAGATTTTCTGTGCCAAATGTAAAACGCAGCTTTTTAAGTATCGGAAAGGTGGCAAAGGTGCACTCGTGAAATGTTTTAAGGAGCGTATCGTTGAAGATTTCACGACAAAACCATGTGTGTGCCCTGAATGCGGGATTGAATTTGCGCGAGACACTTTGGTTCGAGGTACGCCAGCCTACAAGTTTGTTGGTGGCAAGGTAACGATGAAATAACCCGTCACGATGAAACGACCAATCATTATAAACGAGAAAATAATGTTGAAACTAAAAATGCCACAGCACAGTTTGTGTGTGGCATTTCAACGTTGCTTTTGATACTCAGAGTAAAGAATTGAGCTCAGTAAGCTCTGACACGCCCTTGAAGCTTAAGAAGTAATAGCGAAACAATTGCGCCCGTCGTATCACACAGCATATCTTTCTGTGCATCCCAAATATCACCTTGTGAGCCAAGGAACGCGATACCTTCATCACCACCTGCGATCTCCGCGTACCACCACTCGATAATTTCATAACCTGCAGCAACACTCATAATCGCAAATAGCGCAAAGAAACATGCCAGCACCGGTTGAGCCAGTTTTTTACGAATCAAGTACTCAGCGAGTGGGTAAGCATAAAGGCCAATAGAGAAATGCGCGACACGGTCAAAGTTATTCCGTTCTGAACCTATCATGTTATTGAACCAATCAAATGGCACTTCCGCGAAGGTATATTTTGCGCCTATCGTATGCAAAATCAGCAAGATAAACATCAAAACGTAAGCTGTCTTAGTGAAGGTGAGCTTTGTTGATAACCACCAAATACCCACCAATATCGCGAGCGCTGGGACAATTTCGGCAATCCACACCGCTCTTGAAGAGGGAGCGAACGCTGAAAATAGAAACACAGTCAGATACAGCGTCGTCAATGACAGCAATGGTCGATTTTGAGCAAGTGGCGTGATTGTCATATCAAGATCTCTCGTCGAAGTTTTTAATAGTGTTACACAATAATGAACAGTGTTCAATTGGGTCTTAATCACCAGATTTGTTGAAAAGTGGTGTTATCGCCCAGTATCTAGACAAACGGTTGCTAGAGTTTCACAAAAGTTTGATTTACAACAAAGCGATCCTTAAAATCGCTCTATTACTACATAACAAGAAAGAAAGTCATGAAACTGGAAACTGTCGATTACCTTGCTGACGACGCAGCAGAACAATTTGTTCGCTCTCTACGTGAAACTGGTTTTGGTGTTCTTAAGAACCACCCAATCCCGAAAGAGCTTGTTGAGTCAATTTACGAAAACTGGTACCAATTCTTCATCTCTGAAGAGAAAGAGAACTTCCACTTTAATGTTGAAACACAAGATGGATATTTTCCACCTTCAGTGTCTGAAGTTGCTAAAGGCCACACTGTAAAAGACATCAAAGAGTACTTTCACGTATACCCTTGGGGCCAAATCCCTGAACAGCTGAAAGAACAGATTCTAGATTACTACCAACGTGCGAATGCTTTTGCTCAAGAGCTGCTAGGTTGGGTTGAAGCTCATGCTCCTAAAGAAGTACAAGATAAATTCTCTATAGCGTTATCAGAAATGATCAACGGCAGTGAACAGACTCTGCTTCGTGTTCTTCACTACCCACCAATGCAAGGTGATGAAGAGCCAGGTGCAATCCGCGCTGCGGCACACGAAGACATCAACTTACTGACGGTTCTTCCTGCTGCAAGCGAGCCCGGCCTTCAAGTTAAAGCTCAAAATGACGAGTGGCTAGATGTTCCATGTGACTTCGGTAACATGATCATCAACATCGGTGACATGCTTCAAGAAGCATCTGGTGGTTACTTCCCATCGACAACTCACCGTGTAATCAACCCATCAGGTGAACGCCAAGAGAAGTCTCGTATCTCTTTGCCTCTATTCCTTCACCCGAAACCAGAAGTAGTGCTATCTGAAAAGTACACAGCAAACGAATACCTAATGGAACGTCTAAGAGAGCTTGGCGTTATCTAGTCAGTTCAATGCTTCGTCCCTAAAATTGGGATAGATGTGAAAGGTCAGCTAAGTCGCTGACCTTTTTTGTATCCGTACCAAAGAATTGCGGCTTTATTACTAGGGCGTGTTGATCTTTCGAGCTGATTTTTGCAGCGAGTTGCTGGGTATTTATACAAGGCAGAGGCTTTGATGTGTAGCTAGCCAACATGAGAAGCCGATAACGTAGTAGAAATGACCAGCAAACGCTGCCCGAAGGGTTCGGCTAAAAGCGTTTTACTCTTTGTTGAGGGAGATTTGCTTAGAATGACTAGGCTACTTCTCCCTCGCCGCGATTAAAACGCTTTTATCTCGAACAAAATTTAACCGCGAAAGGTCAACACGCCCTAATGGTTGTATTCAACGAAGTGGTACTCAGTTTTGACGATAAAAGGTGCCTTTAAGCCAAACGTTAGAAAGTTGTTTGTCCTTAAGCTCGACAAATCTTAGAAAATCGCTTTCAATTAAAGAAGATACGCAACGGATGCGAAACAGGTTACTTATAGTATCCACAGTTCTAGAAATCCATTAATTCAGAGAAGCTAACTGAGTCAACTATGTCGAATTATCAAGATGTGAGAGCAAACTTTCATTGCCATATGGAAAACCCATTGCTTTGGCCGATAATGGAAGTGCTTAAGCAAAAGCCAAGCGGATGGAAAGTACACACATTGGCAGCTCATCTGAACGATCTTGGGTTTGTGCCAGTGTTGGATGCTGTGCCTGAGAAAGAGTTGTTTAAAAAGAACTTCCTTATCATGAATGCGCTTTATCAGCTTCAAGAAACCTTACACCCAGATGGTTGGCTCCAAGTCCAAGCGATGGACATCGAATTGATGAATGGTCGTTATCACGGAAGCAGTCACAGCATCGATCATCAAGACCCACTTCGAGAATACTACATTAATTGGGTTAACTATGAAGCGGATGAAGGTGAAGTCAAAAGGCTGTTGAACGAATTTTGGACTCGGTATAGAAAGTATGTGGGTGGTGATGAACTCGATATGGATCGAAGTCGAGCATTGAACCTGTTTGAGTTACCTTTAGACGCGACACACCATGAAATTAGAAAACGTTGGCGACAACTGGCATTGAGATGGCATCCGGACAGAGACGAAGGCAACACCGCAAAATTTCAGACGCTCTGTGAAGCATGGCATGTATTAAGAAGCTCATAATCGACAGGCATTTTTAGCAGTCTAATTGCTTAGAACCCTAAAACAGAAAGCCCCACATTGTGAGTGATACAAGTGGGGCTTTGTCGTCATTACGTTATGTTTTGGATAACTACGTTATGTGCTGTAGCGACTTAAGTTATTGGTGTTAGGAGTGATCTTTGCTCTCGCCACTTTTATGTTCAAAGGCATAGTCGAGTACTTTACGGATATAAGGCGCACCGACTTTTGAACCGCCGTTACCGTGTTCAATGACCACAGTTGCGACATATTCAGGGTGTTCATACGGTGCGAAAGCCGTGTAAAGCGCATGGTCAAGCAAGTGTCTAGCGAGTTTCTTCGAGTTGTAGACCTGGTCTTTCGCAAGATCAAAGACTTGTGCAGTTCCTGATTTACCGCCGCTCGTGTATTCAGTTCCCTTAAATGCACGTCTGCCGCTGCCTCGATTACCGTGGTTTACGAGTCGCATCGCATTGATTGGCACATCCCAAATTCTATCCGGTACTTCGGTGATTGAGGGCATTGGCTCCGGTTCGACAAGTTGTTGTGTACTGAAATCTTCACCATGATCTAAGGTGGCTCTTAAGATATGAGGGGGCATCACCTTACCATGATTAACTAATACTGACGTTGCTTTAGCAAGTTGCATAGGTGTCGATGTCCAATAACCTTGGCCAATACCAATCGGAACTGTGTCACCCTGATACCAAGGGGTGCGATAACGCATCATCTTCCATTCTCGAGTCGGCATGTTGGCGGTACTTTCTTCATAGATATCAATGCCTGTCGGTTCACCAAATCCAAATCGGTTCATCCAACTTGAAATTCGGTCAATACCCAAATCGAAAGCGGTTTGATAGAAGAATGAATCTACCGACTCTTCAATGGCTTGAGTTACATCGACAGGTCCGTGACCCCAACGTTTCCAGTCACGCCACGATTTGGAGTTTCGTTTAGAGCCAGGAATTCTCCAAACGCCATGGTCGTTACGGATGGTATCTTCAGAGATGACATGTTCTTGCAGTCCTGCCACAGCCATAAATGGTTTAACGGTTGAGGCAGGAGGATAAACGCCTAGAGTGGTGCGGTTAACCAACGGGTGAGCCGGATCATTCAATAAACGTTGGTAGTTCTTACTCGAAATGCCGTCGACAAATAGGTTAGGGTCGTAACTCGGGCTTGATGCCATCGCCAACACGCTGTTGTCTTTCGGATCGAGAATAACCGCGCTTCCAGTTCGGTGATCAAGTTGCTCAAAGACGTATTTTTGCAGCTCAAGGTCAATATTTAACACGATATCTTTACCAGCTACTGGCGGCACGTACTCAATGGTTCGGACTATTCGCCCACGGCTGTTTACTTCGACTTCTTGATAACCTTTGGTGCCGTGCAGAATATCTTCGTAATAACGTTCAACACCCAGTTTTCCTATGATTGTTGTAGCTTGATAATTCGCTTCTATCCCTTGTTCTTCAAGCTTTCTGAGATCGCTATCATTGATGTGCGCCACGTAACCAAGAACATGGGTAAGCACCTCACCATTCGGGTAAAAACGCTTTAAGCTGGTATCGATAGATAAGCCGGGGAACTGGTACTGGTGCACGGAGAACTTGGCGATCTCTTCCTCCGTTAAGTTCTCTAGAATAGTCACAGATTTAAAACGGCGGGTGTTGTGATAGCGTTTTTTGAAACGAGCGATCTGCTCTGCATCACGGGGGACATATTTGTCTAGCTTGGTGAGCATTGCATCGACATCATCGGTTTGCTCAGGAATCATGGTTAGATCAAAGACAAGCTTGTTCTCTGCAAGCAACACGCCGTTACGGTCGTAAATAAGTCCACGAGTAGGGGCGATAGGTAATACTTTGATTCTGTTGCCATCGGCACGAGTTTGATAGCTTTTAAAATTTTCAACTTGAAGTCGGTATAGATTGCCGACTAAGACAAGAGTGAACATCAAGATCCCACAAAACGCGACGATTACGCGGTTTTTGAATAGGTTCACTTCGATTTTATGGTCACGCATCTTAACGCGTTTATGATTCATTGAAGCCTCAAGGGTCTGTTACATTTGGTTACACTTGTCGAATCGGGACTTTATCTGAATATCACTAGGGTTTTGTAAAAGCTGTGTCATGTTTTGAGGGATCGACAGCATTAGATGGTGGTAAACAGTGCCTTTAATTTTCTCATTACAAAAGATGATAAGTAATTGATGTAAAGATTGGTTTTATGAATTTATAAAGTTCAAGAGTTTTGACGACACTAGAGGTTAGGTCAAAAGAGGTTAGATAAATTTACGGCCCTCAGAATGAGAGCCGTAGAAGGTTAATTTGCTTATTTAGTGGCTTAGAAGCTTTAGTAAATTAGAAGATTAAAACTTCAAAAACCTAGAAGCACAATAAATCCGATATTTAACGAAATCAGTTCGAAGGCTTGAACTGAGATTTACGCATACGGTTCAGAGCAGCCATCACATCTAACGTTCTTGGTTTCGCTAGGTCACCGTAGTTAGGCATGTTAGCGTGCCATTCGTTTTCTAAAATAGCGTTAAACTCTTTAGCAGGGTTGTTTGACCAACCTGGAGTTTGTGCGAATTGGAACCAAGCCCAACCGATCGCATTCACTTCAGACGGTGATTCTAATTGCTCAAGCGCAGAAAGGTCTGCAAACTCTTTACCAAAACGCAGTGACTCTTTGCCTTTAGCATTAACACGGAATTTACCGTCAGTCAGAATGTTCATCAGTGAAGCACGGTTCAATGAACGCGGTACAAACGTTTCTAAAGCAGTTTCACATTCGTTAGTACGCTGAGTAGGGTGCTGAGCAATCACGTCTTTTGCTTTTTCAGTCACATCTACCGCTTGGTAGTCGTGCATTTGAATCACAGTGTTCGCGACATCTAGGTAATCACCAGAGCCACCCATTACAACAATGGTAGAGATATCCATCTCTTCACGAAGCTGACCAATGCGGTCGACAAGTGGTGTGATTGGCTCATCGCCTTTTGACACTAGCGCTTGCATACGCTCGTCACGAATCATGAAGTTAGTCGCTGACGTATCTTCATCGATAAGTAGAGTTTGAACGCCGGCTTCAATCGATTCTTGTAACCAAGCCGCTTGAGACGTAGAACCTGACGCATCTTGTGTGCTGAAGTCAGATGTGTCTTTCTGCATTGGTAAATGGTTGATGTAGTTTGACAGGTTCAAGCTGTGCACACATCGACCATCTTCAGCGCGGATCTTCATCGTATCAATCGCAGTTACAATGCCTTCGCGACCGTCACCAGGAATATGGTTGTAGATAGAACGTTCAACGGCGTTCAACAGTGTCGATTTACCATGGAAACCACCACCAACGATCAGCGTAATGCCTTTTGGAATGCCTAGGCCGGTCACGTCACCTTGGTTTGGAGTATTTAACGTAACACTCAATGATTCTGGAGCCGCGAAAGGTACCGCGTCTTTCATTGGAAGGTCGCAGTTACCCGCGATACGAGGTAACACACTGCCGTTTGCAACGAAAGCGGCTAGGTTGTTTTCATCCAATTGAGCACGCAGCGCTCCTTGGTCTTCAATCGTTTCACAATGTTTGATCATTGCATCGATGTTTAACTCACGCTCAAGCGTCGCGCGACGAATAAACTTCGGTAAGTAGAAAGTGATGATGTTGTTCGCTTTCTTAGCAAGAATGCTACGACCATCAGCTGGTAAATTAATACGGAAACGAATTTCGATGCCGTGGTCTGTGAATACAACAGCTGTGTTGTCTAATACGGTTTGACCCGTCAGCGCGATAGAAACGGTCGACTCTTGTTTCGCGAACTCAGAGAAGCTACGTGCGATAAAGTCACGAGCGGCTACTTGGTATTCGTAAGATTTTTCTTTCAGCCAATCTAACCCGGTCAAAGACCACGCGCGCGTTGCACGAAAACGAGAAGCTGACGCGTATGGGTCACCTTGGATGTGGTCGATGTGTAATTCAAAATCAGCAAAGTCGTATTGACCTTTAATTTGTTGATATGCACGGTAGTTTTGTTTTTCGAGCTTTTTAAGCTTTGCAGTCAACTGATCCATAACGAGGAATGCCTATATAAGGGGAAAGATAAAAACAGAAAGGCGGCGATTATAAAAATCACCACCTTTAGAGTAAAGAGAAAGTAGGCCTAAATCCAAAACTAACTGCTCTTTTTCGCTTTAAGCGTAACGAGTTGTCCCCAAATAGTTTTGATTGATTAAGCTGTGTTCGAATTCTTGGCTCGGCATTGGTCTTCCGTAAAGGTAACCTTGGCCCACATCGCAGCCTTCATTAATAATAAATTGCTCCTGAACCTCCGTTTCTATGCCTTCAATCGTCACTTTTAAGTCGAGCTTTTTGGCAATTTGGACAATAGAACGAACAATTTCCGAGTCTTCGTGTGAGTTGAGCATTTGGTCGATAAAGCTCTTATCAATCTTAATGGTGTCGAATGGGAACTTCTTCAGATAACTGAAGGAGGCGTAGCCCGTACCGAAGTCATCTAGTGACAATGTAACGCCAATATCGTGCAAAGATCCCAAGGTATTCTTGGCAACCACTTCATCTGCTATCAGTCCACTCTCCGTAACTTCAAGTTCTAAGAAACGAGGCTCTAAATGATAGGTTTCGAGTAGGTGAACCACTTGTTCCGCAAAGTGTACGTTCTTGAGTTGAATTGCAGACACATTCACAGCCATCTTGAAATCTTCAACGTATTCGGACCACTCTTTGGCTTTTTCAATCGCATTGCGTAAAACAAAGCTGCCCACTTCGAAAATCAAACCGTTTTGTTCAGCCATGTGGATCAGGGTTTCGTTAGAGATATCACCCAAAACAGGATGTCGCCAACGAAGCAAAGCTTCAGCACCGACCCAGCGATGCGTCAACGGGCTAACTTTGGGTTGAAAGTAGAGCATAAGGTCATCATTACGAACGGCTTGAAGCAAATAGCCTTCGATCTTATTAATGTGAGTTTGTTCTTCGGTATGGGATTGAGAGTAGTAAGCGAACTTTTGTCCTGAATCTTTGCAGGCTAACATCGCTTCAGAAGATTTCTGCAGAATGCTTTCCGCGTCATCTTCGTCGTTCGTAATTGCAATCCCAATAAACGCGTGCAAATGCACTTTGTCACTTTCGATGTCGAATTCTGAATGACCAACTTTAACGAGCGTCTGGCAAAGTTCTTCAAGGCGATGGTGTAAATCTTTAACGCTAAACGCCAATACGAGGTCAACCGAAGTAGGGCGTGCAGTTAATACATCGATATCAGAAATACAGTCGATGCGTTTTCGGTATTCAACAAGCACTTGGTCTAACGCGTTATAGCCGTAGCGTGCTTGTATGCGTCTACCGTTGGTAAAACCAATATGAACGACTGCAAATGAGCTGTCTGTCAGCCTTCTCTGTGACAGTAGCTTGTGGTTTAAGCGAGATTCAAATGCGTTTCGGTTTAAAAAGCCGGTGCCGAGGTCGTGATTCTTTTGGAAGTTAATCTTCTGTTCAGCCGCTTTTCGTTTATCAATTTCTTGATTCAACGAGTAATTAAGGCTCGCGAGATCTTTAGTGCGATTGTAAACGCGGTTTTTTAGGTCGCGATTCATTTGGGTAAGCTTGGCGTGTTGGAATAGGGTTTTAAGCTGAGATTCAATCGAAGTCCGAAAGCTCTCTAACAGTTTGATATAAGTAGGGGTGTAGTGATTCTCTTTCGAGTCCAAGATACAAATGGTGCCAAACAGTTCACCGTTAGGCCAAAGTAATGGAATACCACAATAGGAGACTAAGCCGAGTTTGATGTCTGGGTTGTTTTCCCAATCAACATCGGCAAGCGCATTGGGTACCACAAGTTGCTGCTGGGAATCCATCACCGTCTCACAGTAAAGCCCATTGCCTAGGGTTTCAGAATCACCTTTGTTGTAAGGGTTATTTTCATTTCGGCTGGTCGAGAATACTTCAATATAATTGGCGTGAACACGCATGATCAGTGCGGCGGGCACTTGAGTGATTTGAGCCAAGAGGTCGACAATATTTTGCCAACCAGACACCATATCGTCTGGGATATCTAAGTCTACTGTTTTTATCTTCTTCATATGACTCCGAGTCAATTATGCTAAATGCATCAACACATCCTGTGTTAATTATGATGAACCAAAGAAAACTATGAACCTTACGTTTAATAAGTATAAGAAATGTTGCACGAAAAAACCTCCGCAATTATGCAGAGGTTTTCAAATGTGAATCCGGGTCTCAGTAATGAGATAATTTTAGATTAAGGCTTTAACTTTATAAAATCTTCTGTATTAAGTTTCTGGCTATAATCTACCGATGGTTGAGCAAACCCATTTAATTGTAGAAATTCTTCTTTAAACCCTTGGTAATCCCCTAAGGTTTGGAAGTTATTTTCGTCCATCTTTTCTAGCAGTTCAGTTACGTGCGCTTGGGTTTCTGGGTCTAATTCCCAATCATCCATACGGATCAATCGCTCACCATCAAGTGGTACTTTGGATTGACCATAAAGTTTACTGCCAAACAGACGCTGCATTTGTTGGATACAACCTTCGTGGGTCTCTTTCTCTTTCATCACCTTATACAAAGCAAGTAAGTAAGGGCTTAATCCAGGGATGAAAACGCTCGCTTTAGTGACTAGGGCTTTACATACCGCCGCGTAAGCGTTGCCATCAAAGTTAGCTAACTCTAGATTAAGAGCGTGGCTGGTTTGGTGAAGGTCGATCTTAGCGCGTCCCAATGTACCGTCTAAATAGATAGGATGTGTGACTTCTGGACCCACATAAGAAAACGCGATTGTCTTACAACCCGGAGCAATAGATTCTGCGTTGATGAGCTCATCTATCCATTGTTCCCAATCTTCGCCTCCCATCACTTTGAGTGTGCTTTCGGCTTCTTCTTCCGTCGCGGCTTCAAGCGTGTTGGTGACCCAGTTGTCGTGTTCCAGAGAAATGGTTGCGCCAGTTACGCTTTCACCAATAGGTTTGATGGCAGAGCGCCAAAACTCATCGGAATCTGGTTTAGGACGAACGCCTGCAGCTAAGCTATAGATAATCAGATCCACTTCACCTTCGAAGTAGGTTTCGATGGCTTCGACAACTTGGGAGCGTGTTTCTTTAGAAAAGGCGTCGCCAACGATGTTGATAGCAGTGCGCTGCTCTCGTTCGGCTTCTTTTTTGAAGTAGATGTTGTTGTACCAACCAGCACTACCTAGGGATTTTTCGTTTGGACCGCGCTCGAATGAGACGCCGATAGTGTCAGCTTTTGCGCCGCCAAAGGTAAGGGCAATACGAGCGGCAAGGCCAAAGCCTGAGGAAGCGCCGATAATCAGTACTCGTTTAGGGCCATCTTTGATTTGCGGCGCACTCTTAACAAACTTGATTTGTTGCTTTACGGCTTCTTGACAGCCAAGAGGGTGAGCGCTTTTGGCTACCACACCCTTGATAACAGGTTCGATCAGCATAAATAACCTTACAGTTAACGGTGATATGCACTCAGGCTAACGTAAAGCTGTGTAAAATTTATTGAGCTAGACCATTAAAACTTAAAGATACTGATATAATTCTTCGGCGACGAATTCAGCAATCCAAGGTTGAGCTTCTGGTTTTGGATGCAGTCCATCGTTCATCATCCACTCAGGTTTGAGGATGATATGCTCTAGGAAAAACGGCAAAAGTGGCACGTTTTGTTGATCAGCAAGCGCTGCAAAAACGTATTCAAACTGCTGGTTGTAACGCTTTCCGTAATTTGGTGGGATTTTAATCTGCATCATTATAGGTTTGGCGCCCGCAGCTTTTATCTGCTCAATGATCTGCTCAAGATTTGCAGACATCAGCTTAGGTGGGAAACCACGAAGTCCATCATTCGCACCAAGTTCGATAAGAACGGTGTCTGGAGCATGTTCTTCAAGCAATTGTGGTAGGCGGGCTAAACCATTGCCCGTTGTATCACCAGAAATACTCCCGTTAACCACGGTTACCGTTTTGTCATGCTTTGCTAACGCGTCTGGTAACAGGCTTGGCCAACTCTGTTTGATGTCCATGTTGTAACCAGCACTCAGGCTATCACCAAGGACCAGTAACTTAGAATCTAAGCGGGTATCTTGAGCCAAAGAAGCGGTTGAAAATAAAATAAAGAATAAAAAGGAAATTAGTCGAGTCATGCATACATCCATCATTAAAGCAGAAGCTGTTTCGAAGACAGTGTCTACTAATCAAGAACATTTAACAATCCTAGAGCACGTCGATATCGATATTCGTGAAGGCGAAACTGTCGCGATTGTCGGCACGTCTGGCGCGGGTAAATCGACCTTAATGACGCTGCTTGCTGGTCTTGATGTACCAACGAAAGGCGAAATCAGTTTATTAGGACAGCCACTTTCACAGCTTGATGACGAGGCAAGAGCGAAGATCCGCAGTGAATCGGTAGGGTTTGTATTTCAAAGCTTCTTGTTAATTCCAAGTCTTTCAGCGCTACAAAATGTCACGTTACCTTGTTTGTTAAAGGGAGAAGATGAAGACATCGAACGCGCGACTGCTCTGCTTGAATCAGTAGGCTTGAAAGACAGGCTTGATCACTTACCGTCGCAGCTATCTGGTGGTGAACAACAAAGGGTCGCGTTGGCGCGCGCATTTATGATTAAGCCAAAAATTCTTTTTGCCGATGAACCCACAGGCAACCTAGACCAACAAACGGCAGCCAAAATTGTTGAGTTGTTGTTTGAATTGAACTCATCCCACGGCACAACTTTAGTTTTGGTGACACACGATCCTAAGCTTGCACAACGTTGCCAAAGAACACTCAAGATGCATGTCGGTCAGATAGAGGAAGTCTAAATTGAATTCATCAAACGGACTGAATAAACGCCTGTTTTCATGGAGTATCGAAGAGATTCGACACGGCCAGTTGTGGCCAGTTTCAATCGCTTTAACGCTTATTATTGCTTGTGTATTTGCATTGTCGGCGTTGGCCGAACGTATGGAGCAGGTAATTGTTAAACAGGGCAAAGATGCGCTTACTGCTGATAGCGTGTTTATCTCAGCAAACCCAATTCCGCAATCCTTGTTAGACCTCACTCAAGTTGAACAATTAGAAAGATCTCAGTTGACTCGTTTTTCAACCATGGCATTCAGTGACAACTCGATGCAGTTAGTGACGGTGAAAGCGGTTGAAAGTAATTATCCATTACGCGGTGAAATGATCTTAGTGGGTGCTGATAAAGCATCAAGTAACCATGTTGAGCCAGGGGAACTTTGGTTAGACGAGCGTATATTTGCACAGTTAGAGGTTGAGATTGGTGACGTTGTCACTATTGGCGATGCCGATTTAGCGATAACTGGACGAATCACTCAAGAACCAGGCTTAAGCTTTAACCCATTCCAACAGATGCCAGCCGTTCTGATTCATACAAGCGATATTGATGCCACGGGAGCGATTCAACCGGGCAGTCGTGTTAGTTTTAGGCTGTTTCTCAACGGTGATGATACAAAACTGCAAGCCGCGCAAGACAGCGTAGAATTAACACCAAGCGATCGCTGGCGTACTCAAGATTCTGCGAGCCGTACTAACGACATGTTCGAAAGCACGACTCAATATCTTTCGTTAACCGTTGCTATTGTTGTGATCATGGCTGCGACCACTTTGGTACTCACTTGCCAACATTATGTTGCGAGTCGCCGTAAAACCATCGCGATGCTTAAGAGTTTGGGTGCAAGCAAGCAGTGGATCGTTAAATGGTTGTCTGTACAGGTATCTTTATTAGTGGTTATCGGTGCAGTACTGGGAATAACTATCGGTATCGGCTTAGAGTTTTTGCTTCGTATACCTCTGGGTGACTTATTACCAACGCCACTTCCTAGCTATGGTATTGAACCTGCAATCTTGGCGATTTTATCAAGCATCTTAATTGGTGTTCCTGCTCTTGGTATCCCGTTAATTGGCTTGGTCAATACCTCGGCAATCAGCGTTATCCAATCAAGTCACCAGTCCAATGAAAGCTACAAGAAATATTTGTTGTTACTGGTACCGATTATTCCAATGATGCTGATGTATGGCGACAATCTATTGGTATGGATAGTTCTAGCGGGTATCGCTTGCCTGTTCTTAGTACTTGCGGTCGTTAGTACGCTTGTTCTGCGTTTGGTTGGCAAGTTGCCGACATCTACGTCTATGCGTTTAGCATTGAGCAGAATTAATCGCACACCTTTAGCGACGGGGATTCAATTTGGCTCTTTAGCGCTTTCACTGATGTTGCTGTCTATCATCTGGTTGGTAAGAAGTGATTTACTGTCAGATTGGCAGCAAACCTTACCCGAGAACGCACCAAATGCGTTTGCACTTAACATTGCAAGCTATGAGAAAGACAGTTATCTCGAGACGATTGATGCAAACGAAGTAGAGCGTACTCAAGCGTTTCCAATTATCCGAGGACGACTGACGACGATAAACGGTGTTGAAGCGTCGGAATACAGCGATACCTCAGGCGAAACAGACGCACTAAGTCGAGAGATCAACTTCACTTGGGGAGATAGCTTACCCGAGTACAATGAAGTGTTAGATGGTAACTGGACGCAAGAGCATGGCGTATCTGTGGAATCGGATGTCGCGGAGCAACTGGATCTAAAGATTGGCGATGAGCTGTCATTCACAATCAACAGCCAGAATGTTTCTGCCAAGGTGAATAGTATCCGCAAAGTCGAGTGGCGAGAAATGAAGCCGAACTTCTACTTCATTTTTACTCCAGATGTCTTGAGTTCAATCCCTTCTACTTGGCTAGTGAGCTTCAGATTAGAAGAACAACACAATCAGATGCTCAACGAACTCTCTCGAAATCATCCAACCGTGAGTTTGATGGATATTCGTAAGATGGGTAGCAAGATCCAAGAGTTGCTTAAGCAGATTGTTTGGGCGATTACCGTACTTGCGGCGTTAGGTGTGGTGGCGGGGCTGTTGCTTATCTTCACTCTATTGCGATTGAGCTTATCTCAAAGACAACAAGAGATACGCTTGTATCGAACATTAGGCGCGAGTAAGAAGCGAATTCTCAATACTATTTGGTGTGAGTACGGTTTAATGGCGTTAGTCGCAGGCTCAATTGCAGCCCTTGGTTCTGAGCTCAGCGTGGCAGGAATGATGAACTTTGGTTTTGAGTTACAACCTTCACTTCACCCGATGTTGTGGATAGCGCTACCGGTGCTAACGTTCATCACATTAGCCGCGGTAGTGAATAGCTTAATCAAACGTTTGTTGGCACCAGTAAACAAGGATTTTGGCTAGTCGTTAGCGAGATCTAGCCAAGCGCTTAAAACGGTCTAAAAGTGAGATTATTTATACTTAGTCATGCACTATTTATAATACGTAGCTTTAGACCGTTTTTTATTTAACCAACCGGTAGCATAAGTAAAAAATATCGCACCTTAGATTCCACTGTTTTTAGCATTTTTTAAAACTAATTACCCAATAATGCCGATTTAATGAACAGCGGTTAGTCCCTGTAAACAAAGGGTTTGCGCAACTTAGCAAGAACGTTATCAACAGTTATCCACAAAAACGGTGGATAACTTTAGGGATAAGTTAACCGCTATGTTTTAAGAGTACTGAGGCAGCCTTTATGTGGCGTCACTTAGGACAAATTTGACTGTTAGAATAACCTTTAAAACCCTATCTGGAGTTATTGAGTCAAGAGATTATTTATGTTTTTTACATAGATATTAAATCCCGCCTATCTAAGACCTTGATAAAAATGTGTTTTAATTCATCGCAGAACAAAAGTAGAATAGAGGCAGTTAATCTTATTCTACAGAACACGATGAACCACAACAAAACGGATACAAATCAACCTTCTATTGCCATTGTTGGTGGTGGTATTGCCGGAACAACGAGCGCGATTCACTTTAGTGAGTTGGGTTTTAAGGTCACTATCTTAGAAAAAGGGCCGAGTTTGGTTAATGGTCCACCAATTTGCCACCTGCACGCTGGCGGCAATTTGTATCGAGATATTTCTGTAGAGCAGTGTCTTCAATTGCTCACACAGTCAATTGATACCGTCCGCTTATTCCCTCATACGATCAATATTCGTCCGACAATCATCGCCGTTCCGCACAGTGATGGTGGAGAGCCGTTGGATCTGCTTCCTCGTCTCAAGATAATCAAAAGCGCTTATGCCGATCTTGTTAAACAAGATAAAAGCAACCAAGTGCTCGGTGATCCGGAAGAGTATTATAAGCTGTACAGCAAAGAAGATTTATTAGCACTTTCTGCGAAAACACAGCCTCTGAAACCAACATCGCTTGATGATTGGTGTATTCCTTTCGCCAAGCATACGGATTTAGAGACCCTAAAGTATCCTGTTGCGATGGTCCAAGAGTATGGCTGGAGCGTATTCCGACTTTCTGCGACCGCTCAACTCTCTTTGGGGCAACAAGCTAACTGTACTGTGTTAACCAACAGCCGATTACAATCTGTTGAGTCGACAGGTCAAGGTTGGTCTTTGACTTATACCGATGCCGAAAACCAAAGCTGCCAACTAACGACCGATTACTTGATTAATGCGAGTGGGTTTGAAACGGGTATCGTAGATGACTTTGTTGGCTCTAAGCAGCAAAGACTTGTTGAGTTTAAAGCTGCATACGTTACAGAGTGGCCATATTCGCAAGAATGTAAGGAAGAGTGGCCAGAAGTTATCTTCCATGGCCCGAGAGGCACACCGCAAGGCATGGCGCAATTAACGCCGTATGCTGATGGTGTGTTCCAACTTCACGGCATGACAGAAGGGATTACTCTGTTTGAGGGTGGGCTTGTTTCATCGTCAACAGACTCGTCACAGCCACAGTTGCCTTCGAAGCTGCTTAAGAAAATCGTATCGGGTTGGAGTGAAGATCAGCTTGAATTAAGAACTCGCGCGGCAATAACGCATATGTCTCAGTTCATCCCAAGTTTCAGTTCTGCATTGGTCGGTGGTAAACCTTTGTTTGGTGCACAACAGATTCCGGGAACCGATCCAAGCTTAAGAGCTTCAGACGTTTCATTCTGTGGGGATCGCTATGCTCGACTTGAAGTAGTAAAAGCTTCTTCAACATTAGAAGCGGCACAAAAGGTCGCTGAGCAATGGTTTGATGTATCAGAGGCGGCATCTATTGAAGACACACACTCAGTGACAATGTCACTTAATCTAAATGATATTGAAAACAGAGCGATAGATTTGACACAAGAACGTGGATACCCAGAAGCGCTTGCCAAGGTGTCAGGTCAAGATCACGCTTAATAGCCTATAATTAGTCTATCATCATCGACTGCGTTTAATTTCTTCAATTCGGCTTACTGTAATAGGTAAGCCGAATCTTCATTTCAACATCTGCTTAGATACCGAACCTCATCTAAATGACATCTTCCTAGTTGATTATTCTCAGCTACATAGCATTTAGCACATAACACATCGCAAAAACTAATAGCCGAAAAACTGAGCCCATTGGCACCAAACATCTTGTAAGCCCAAGCGATCGCCCTTGCTGAACGATATCGCATGTCCAGGTTTTGCTTGCGCCAAGCGTGGTAAATCGATTCTGGCGACACATCCTATCTTCGGATAACCACCTATGGTCTGTCTATCATTAAGCAGCACGATAGGCTGTCCATCTTGTGGAATTTGAATCGCACCTAGGGCAATGCCTTCTGACAATAGCGAAATGTCAGGCGAGTCTACGGGCTCGCCACTGAGTCGATAACCCATCCGATTAGAGTTTTGGTCAACGTGATACTGCGCGTTATACAAAATCTCTCTTGCTGACTCGGAGAATAGCTCGCTTTGATAGCCTTCAATCACTCGTAGGTTCACGGGTAGATTGTAATCAGGCGTGTATCGGAAGGTAACACTCAACGCTTTAAATGGATGAGAGAGTTGGTGTTGGGTAAAAGCGATTTGTTGCCCTTGCTGGCATGGCTCGCCATCTTGCGTTAATCCACCAATCTTTTCACGAGTGACTGTAGAGCAGCTATCAAGAGTTGATGGAACATCGAAACCGCCCTTAATGGCTAAATACGCCCTTAGACCATTTTTAGGCAAACCAAATGAGAGAACTTGCCCCTTAAAAGCTTGAAAAGTGCTCCAGTTAGCCTGTGGTTTACCATCGAGTTTCGCTTGTAAATCACCCCCGCATAGTGCCATCTCGCAATCAACATCGATTCTCAACGCACATTGCCCAAGCGTGATTTCCAACGCCGCTTGGTTGACTGGGTTGCCCAATAGATGGTTAGCCCAGCTATAAGAGTAGTCATCAACCGGTCCACCTTGCGTTAATCCAAGATGAGCAACACCAAATCGCCCAAAGTCTTGAATCAAACTCAACGGGCCGGGCTTAATCACTGTCAGTGTTGGTTTAGTTTTTGTCTTAGCCATTTACGATGCCTCCACCCAACTCTACAAATTCTTTTTTTGAAATCGCTATGAAACGGACGGTATCACCAACATTAAGCAGAGACAGTGGTCTTTGCGTGATATCGGCGTTCTTCAACTGGCTATGATCGAACAACGGAAGTGGGCAATTGCCAATAATATTCCAACCGCCCGGTGAATCCGAAGGGTACACAGCTGTTTTCGTATCCGCGATGGCGATACTGCCTTTGGGCACAATTAAGCGGGGTGTGGAGTGACGGGGCAAGGCAAGCTCATTAACCACATCCGACATAAAGGCAAAGCCAGGCGTAAACCCAATCGCACTGACGCTGTATGTCTGTGAGGTGTGATGTTGAATTATCTGGTCGAGCGACAGGCCTTTGTTTTGATATCGGTCTAAATCGAGCGCCGTTTCTGGTGAGTAATAGGCAGGAAGCTCAATCGTATCGCGAGTTTTACTAACACTAGAAAAGGACGACAGAGCATGACTCAACAAATTATTGAGCTGTTCAATGAGCTGCTGTTCTGATATTCGATAAGGGAGGTAATCGACCAATATTGTTTGGTAAGCCGGTGTCACATTCATCAACACCGATGCTAAGTTTTGGCGAATGGCATCGGAAAAGTGAGCTATGTATTGCGCATATTCGGCGCTAGATTGATTATTTGAAGGCGATAGCGTCAAGGTCACCAAAACGCTGCATTCCGCGACTGGCGCTATATTGAATTCAATCTGATTCGTCGTCATTTCGTTTCCATACGTTTGTTATCTTGCCTTTTTTAGCTTACTTGGCGTGTCTCACTTCCGTGTCCAAGCCAATACAAATCAATTAGATCTCACGAGCGATTAGACCATGCGTCATACCAATCACACGCTTCATACTAATTAAAAGCGTTGAGGTCTTGTCTGATTTTTCTAATTAATGCGATGGATTGAGGGTTATCACCATGAACACAGATAGTATCAGCTTCAATAGGCAGTCTTTCGCCCTCTAAAGTCGTAACCGAGCCATAGTTAATGATTTGCATAACTTGGTTATAGATATCGTCTTGATTGACGTAAACCGAGCCTTTTTGAGTACGTGGCGCTAATTGTCCGTTATTTAAATAAGCACGGTCGGCAAACGCTTCAAACAAGAGAGGCAAGTCATGGTCGTCAGCAATATCCAAATACTGTTGATTGTCTGATGAAGAGAGAATCATCAACGGGATGTTAAACTCAGCGACGGCTTGGGCTACCGCATTGAACACATCAATGTTTGCCATCATATCGTTATAAAGAGCGCCATGAGGTTTCACATAGCCAACAGTGGTATGGTGATAGCGGCAAAGGGCTTGTAATGCACCGACTTGATAACAAACCAGCTCACTGATTTCGTCCATGGTGTGTGGAATAGAACGGCGACCAAAACCAACGAGATCTTGATAACCGGGATGAGCACCAATTTGGGTGTGATAGTGCTGCGCCAGTTTTATCGTCTTGGACATAACGTGCGGATCAGACGCGTGGAAGCCACAAGCGATGTTTGCCATATCGACCCATTCCATGACCGACTCGTCATCGCCCATCTTCCAATTGCCGAAACTTTCTCCCATGTCGCAATTAAGCAAAATCTTCGTTGTCACGTGGTGCTAATCCTTTACGTTGAGGTAAGTAATGACGGTCTTATAAATACCATAAATAAACAGTGACCTAACTCAAACTTTCGACACCGTAGATTTACCAGTATGGCATTTCATATATAGTTGAACTATTGATTAAAGGATTAATATCTATCTGTATATTAGGTGAGCACATGATATCCCGCCAGGTTTGCTTAGGACTAGCATTAACGATACCTGTTTTTGTCTCTGCTCAAGAAAACTCTCTAGACCAGCTCATGTCGATGAGCCTTGAAGAGTTGTCTATGTTAGATGTCGAAATGGAAACGGCTTCGAAAGTGACACAAAAACTTACCGAGATTTGTGTCAACCAAGAGTCTGTATATGTGAGGATCTCTCATGAATTCTAAATGGCTTAAGCACCGCATTAAGCTCGGCTTATCTAAACTAGGCTTAGCGGCTTTAACGATGCTTATTGTGCCGTTGAACACCTCAGCTGCTAGCTTCAAACCTTATGAAGTGAAAGCGGTGTACCTTTTTAGAATTGCGAATTTTATACGTTGGAATGATGAAAGCTCAATGAACGCTGTGAACTTTTGTGTGATTGGCGATGAAAAGGTAAGCCAAGTGCTAACGTCAATTACCGAGGGGAAATCTATTCGTTCGCTCGCTATCCGAGTTCAACAGTCGATTACTTCTAAGTGTGATATTACGTATTTGTCTGACCGTAAAAATGACCAATTTCTTAGTCAAGAGCACTCGCCACATACTGTGACAATCAGTGATATCCCTAACTTTACGGACTTAGGTGGAATCATTGAACTCACGCACATCGATAATAAGCTCAAACCTAAGATCAATCTAGAGAACGCAAGGCGCGGTGACTACGTCATTGGCTCGAACCTGTTACGAATCGCTATAGTGGAGGGCCAATAATGTTGTCTTTCATTAATAACATATCGATTAAAAACAAGCTGATATTACCCATCATCATCTTTATCGCAGTCACTTTTGTAACGATCCAATCGGTAAATTACACTGTCACGTTTGAGAGAGAGAAAGAGAGTCTTATTCAGCGTGTTAAAGTGCTAGCACAAGGTGTTGCTTATAACTTGCAAGCCGCGATTTTATTTGAAGACAAGTCATCGGCTCAGGAAATATTGTCAGCTTTCGTCGCAGATAAAGATATTGTTAGAGTGAAGCTCTATGACATCAACGAACAGCTTTTTGCCAGCTATCAGGTGAGCAACACTCTGGTTCCAAGGCCAAACGCAGAAGAATTAGACGATATCGCGGATCATCAATTTGCCATCTCTGAGCATTTCATCTTCTTGCTCGTTCCTGTGACGCTGGATGACGCTGTTATCGCGAACTTGAGAGTGACAATATCAAAAGAGACGTTTAATTCAATCTTAACGAATATTTTCAAGGTTGCGGTCGTCTACCTGTTGTTTCTGGTGATGTTAGGCGGAGTAGTGGTCAAATTGGTGCAACGCTTGATTATCGAACCGATGTTTGACCTCAATGAGGCGATGCAAGCCTTTGTTGAGCGTCGTTCGAAGCAGCCTAAATTAGTCGTAACGAACCGCGATGAAATCGGCGATCTGGTTCGAGCTTTCAATACCATGTTAGAAAGGCTTCAACATCGCGATAACCAAATCAATTTTACGTTAGACAAGTTACAAGAAGAAAAATCATTCGCAAATGAGGTCATTGAAACCGTTCAGCACTCTTTGTTGGTGGTGGATGAAAAAGGGCTCATTCTTCATGCGAACGCAGCTACTCGGGATATTTTTAAATGCTCGGAAGCCTTTCTTGAGAATTTGTTGATCCAAGAGTTGATCGCGACCAAGCAAACGGGTTACTTACAAGATGTTATTGATGCCAATATTGAACTTAATGACGAATTGCTGGAAACCACCGATCTCTTTCAATCAAAACGCTGGCTCCGTGTGAGCAGTCGTTCTTTGACAAAACATGGTCGTATTCTTTATGCAATCCAAGATGTCACCGACATAGAAACGGCCATGAGTCGCCAACGTATTGCTGCGGGTGTTTTCGAAAACAGTAAAGACGGCTTGATCGTGCTCAACTCATCCAATGTGATAACCATGGTTAACCCGGCGATCACACAACTTCTCGGTTATCACTCTGATCTGCTGGTGGGCAAAACACCATTTGAAGTATTTTCGTGGCAGCAATTTTCATCATTGATGCCGACAATTCGCAGTTCGTTAGACAACTATGGTCAATGGCAAGGCGAAGTGTGGGAGAAAAGCGCGTCCGGCACGTTAGTTCCAATGTTTGTCAAAGTGAATCGAATTGCCTCAGACAACGAGAAAGACGAGTTTGATATGGTATTAACGCTGTCTGATTTATCCAACGTTAAAGAGATGGAAAGACTCGAACACTTGGCTCATCACGATGCATTAACCGGGTTAGCGAATAGAGCGCAGCTGTATAAGGTTATGGATGATGTTGTCACGTCGAGCCACTATTCAAATCAGCATTTTGCGGTTATTTACTTGGATTTGGATGGCTTCAAAGAAGTGAATGACAACTATGGTCACGATGCGGGTGACGAAATCCTTAAAGAAGTGTCAAACCGGTTATTATCTCAGGTAAGAGCGGGGGATTTGGTTGCACGTTTGTCGGGTGATGAATTTGTTCTTATTATTAAACAGACAAACAAAGTCTTATTAGCGAAGTTAGCCGAGCGATTGTTGGATCTGATCGGGCAAGAAGTGAATTATAAACAGCGTTCACTTCATGTTGGGGCGAGCTTAGGTATCAATTTAGTTGATGGCTCAGAGCGTGATATTGACGTGATTCTAAAGGTTGCTGATGAGGCTATGTACCAAGCGAAACGCAAAGGAAAAGGTCAGTTTGTGTTCGCTCGTGAGGGTAAATAGGCACCGGTGTTTGTGAGCTCACCCTAAGTTGTTGTATCATAAGTGATAGGTTGAATATTTTTAATTAAAAGGTCTGCTAAGCATGAATGTTTTAGTTACAGGTGGCATGGGTTACATTGGTAGCCATACAAGTATCCAGATGATCAACGCAGGTATGACACCTGTACTTTTTGATAGCTTGTACAACAGTAAACCAAGCGTTCTAGAGCGCATCGAAAAAGTCTCGGGCGTTCGTCCCAACTTCATTGAAGGTGACGTTCGTGATAAAGCGCTTTTGACTGAAACTATGAAGCAACACAACATCGAAGCGGTTATCCATTTTGCTGGTCTGAAAGCCGTCGGAGAGTCTGTGGAAAAGCCTCTTGAATACTACGACAACAACGTAAACGGCACTTTAGTTCTTGTTGATGCAATGCGTGATGCGGGTGTAAAAACCTTGGTATTTAGCTCTTCAGCAACGGTATACGGTGATCCTGCAAGTGTGCCAATTACTGAAGACTTCCCAACAAGCGCTACCAACCCATATGGTCGTAGTAAACTAATGGTTGAAGAGTGTTTAACCGATTTCCAAAAAGCCAATCCTGATTGGAGCATTACACTGCTGCGTTACTTTAACCCTGTAGGTTCACATCCAAGTGGTGAGCTAGGTGAAGACCCGCAAGGTATCCCAAATAACCTAATGCCATTTGTCTCTCAAGTAGCAGTGGGCCGCCGTGAATTCCTATCTGTATTTGGTAGCGATTATCCAACAAAAGACGGGACTGGCGTTCGCGATTACATCCACGTAATGGATCTGTCTGATGGCCACATCGCAGCGCTTGAGAAAGTAGGGTGCAAAGACGGTCTTCATATCTACAACCTTGGTACGGGTAACGGTTCAAGTGTGTTAGACATGGTTAAAGCATTCGAACAAGCAAGCGGTAAAGAGATCCCTTACAAGCTAGTTGAACGCCGTCCTGGTGACATCGCAGAGTGTTGGGCAGATCCAGCTAAAGCTCAGAAAGAACTGGGCTGGAATGCAAGCCGCACATTGGCTGAAATGACCGAAGATACATGGCGCTGGCAGTCAACAAACCCGAATGGATTCCCTGGTTAACCTAGTGGTTTCGTGAATGATTCAAAAATTAAAAGATGCTTTCGGGCATCTTTTTTGATCTTAATCGAATAAAAAGTAAATTAGTGGTTAAAAAGTATCATTCTGTATCCGCTGTGTTATTATGCTCGCGAATTATATGTTTAATGTTAATTTTCTTTGGAGTTAATCATGGAACTAGGCCTAATCATCACTTTCATCGTTGCTGCTGCAGTAATGGTTAAAAAAGAGATGGCAGAGAAGTAATTTCACTTATTACCTTTTTTATACAATTTTTTAGTGAAATAATAAAAGCCAGCATTTAGCTGGCTTTTTAGTATCTGCAATTCAGTTTTTTAACGAATTAGAATTCGTATTTAGCTGTAATTGACCAGTTACGACCTGCTTGCGTGTAATCTTTATCTTCTTGTGAGAATCCACGAACGTCATTCCACGAGTAGTACTCTTCATCCGTAACGTTGAAGAGACCTGCTCTAAGCGTAAGATCCTTCATCGGCAAGTAGTATGCTGTTAGGTCAACTACAGTTGCTGAATCAATTGGTAGAATTTCATCATTCAAACCATCGCTGTTGATATCACTAGACTTCTTACCTGCTGTGTAGCTTATGTTAAGTGATGTACCCCATAGTGCTGAAGGAGCATCATAGTTAAAACCAACGACAGCGTTCCAAGGGTTTACACTGTTAAGAGGATTACCTTCGCCATCTTCACCTTCAGTATACGTTGCAGAAACACGAGTACTAACACCTTTCACTGGCATGAAGCTATTCCAAGACTGTGTATTTGACGCTTCGATACCTTTAATTACGGCTTCATCAATGTTTACATTCTGATATATTGTTGGATCGGCCGGAGTGGCTGAGCCACTAACTGCTACGTTATCAATAAAGTTATCATAATCGCTGTAGAAGATAGCGATTTCGCTTGATGAATAATTTGTGTTATGACGCCAACCTAACTCGTATGAAATACTTTCTTCAGCTTCTAAGTCAGGGTTAGGGGCATTCAAATAACCGTGAGCAGGATTACCAAATGAGTAGTAAAGCTCTTGGAAATCAGGAGCTCTAAAGCCTTGGCTGATTTGACCGAAGATCTTATTTTCATCATTAAGCGTGTAAGTTGTACCCAAACGTCCGGTAACAGCTGAGTCTGAATATTTTGCATAAGACTCTTCTGGGTTACCACTTGGGTTTTGACTTGTATCACCTGGATCAGTTTCAAAACCATCAAAACGAACACCCGGAGTAATCATCCAATTTCCGATCGTCATTTCATTTTGAGCAAAGAATCCATATTTTCTTTCAGATGCGGCAGGGATGTAGAAAATAACTTGGTCTGCGCTGATGGAGTTATATTCGTTATTAACGTTTTTAATGTCTTTGTCCGAATATGAAGCGCCATAGATAAAGTAGTTTTCTACATTACCCGTCATGAAGAACTTATCGAATTGCACATCAAATTGATAACCTTCATCCTCGTAGATATAGTCTTTTTTCTGAACATTACCTGCCGGAGGTAGGAACATACCGCCATTAGAAGTACGATTAGTTACGCCATTCTCTTCTTTGCTCAGCCAGTCAGCTTGCCAAGTAATAGTATCTGCAAACGCTAGGTCAGCATCCCAAATATGTTTGATACCGATTTGCTGTTGGCTAGTTGTGTCTTCGCCAGTGTAGTCGGTGTAACTTGCACTATTTAAATCGGTATCACCAGAATTCTCAATGAAGTTACCAGAAAACTCTAAACGGTGTTGTTCGTTTAATTGGTACTGAAGTTTAACCAACAAGTTGTTGTTCTGAGTATCTTGCTCATCAGGTGTACCAAAGTTATCAGTTTGCTCACCGTCTCTGCGAGTATAAGCAACTAACGTTTCTAGGTCGCCAATACGATTTGCTAAAGCAACCGATTCGCTAAAGGTATTATCAGATGAAGAGTAGTTGAACTTCGCGTGGCCACCGAAGTCTTTGTCTTTTAAAAAGTCACTCGGGTCTTTTGTTTCGAACGCAGCAATACCACCAATCGCGTCAGAACCATACAGAGAAGAAGCCGCACCTTTAACAATCTCGACAGACTTCAACATATCCGTATCGACATCAATGCGTGAAGAGTTAATGAAGTTATATGACTGAGTACCACTTGGAGTAAATTGGCTAGTTTGTGATACTCCATCAACGATAACCTTTACTCGGTTACCTTCCATACCACGAATGTTAATACCTTGAATCCCTTGGCGAGAATTCGTAGTCACCGTGACACCTGGTGTGTACTTAAATAAGTCTTCTACATCCGTAACCATGTTTTTTTCGATATCTTTATCGTTAATCACAGTTACCGACGCAGCAACATCTTCAAGTTGTTGATTAGTACGAGTCGAAGATACAACAACCTCGTCAAATAGGGCATAATCTTCAGCAAAGGCTGATGTTGATGAAAGCGCTAAAACGATTGAAGCAGAGAGCAGGGATTGCTTATACATCTGATAGTTACCTTAGTTCCATAGTATTATCTTGATTTGCGAAGATGATATTGGATCTAAATGATAATTACTATTATTTGCATTTAATTAATTTTCAACTTTATCAACTAATTCATAATTAATGCTCTTAATCACTTGTATTAAAAAGACTTATTCAGTTCCATTCATTTTGTGAATGCTTCTGTTTTTGTGATGTAAATCTCAATTTATAGTAGGAAAGCTATGCATAGCCCAATAACACTTGAAGCATTAAACATACTAGATGCTATCGATCGTCGTGGAAGTTTCGCCGCAGCAGCGAATGAAATGGACCGAGCGCCATCATCATTGAGTTACCAAATTCAGAAGTTGGAGCAAGATCTAGACATCATGATTTTTGATCGGTCTGGGCATCGTGCAAATTTCACGGAAGCGGGGCAGTTAATACTAGAACAAGGCAGGATAATTCTTGGTGCGACTGAACAACTCGTTAACGATGCGAGTATTCTTGCTAATGGTTGGGAGCTAGATCTAACTATCGCCTTTGATGGCATTATTCCGATTAGTAATTTTTTCTCACTGGTTGATGAACTAGGTAAAATCAGTAAAACACGCGTTCGTTTACAAGAAGAAATCTTAGCTGGATGTTGGGAATCTCTGGCCGATGGCCGAGCTGACTTACTTGTGTGCCCAAAGCTTGATACGATTCCAAACGACATTAAAAGTGACGTAATAGGTAAAATAGAAATGGTTTGGGTGGCAGCATCAAACCATTATGTTCACAAGCGTTCTGGTGAATTCGATCAGAAGGCGAGAGAAAGTTACAGGGTTATTGCCATTGCAGACACCGCACGCGATCAGCCAGCACTAAGCATCAATATTCTAGAGAAACAGCCTCGTTTAACCGTGACAAGCTTTCCTGCGAAAGTAGAGGCTTTGACATCAGGACTAGGGATTGGCACCTTACCGAATAGTGTCGCTAAACCTTTGATTGAATCTGGCGTACTACAGCAGATCTCCGGTACAGAACCACAACCGATCGATATTGTTATGGCTTGGCGACGCAACAAAATGGGCGACGCCAAGTCTTGGTGTATCCAACATCTTAAAAAGACATGGGCGTTAAAGTAACGGTAACACCATATCTGCAGTACCATCTTCAAAACTGATATCTAGCTTAAAACCGAGCTTTTGAGCTAGTGTCAGCATCCCTCTATTGGTTGGCATCGTCATACCCGACATCTGCTTGGTCTGCTTCGCACGGCAGTAATCGATAACCTTGGTCATAAGAATGCGACCTAGACCAACACCTTTAAGGTCAGAACGAATCAATATTGCGAATTCGGCGTCTGTGTTCTCAGGGTTAATCAGCGCACGGGACACGCCGATGATCGCTGGAACGCCTTGTTCCTCGCGAACGACCACAAAGGCGATTTCTCTATCGAAATCAATCTGAGTGAAATTCGCCAACGCCTCATGATTGAATTCACCGACATCACTAAAGAAACGCTTATAGAGATCTTCCTTAGACACACGGTTAATGAAGTCAGCATGAAGCGGTTCATCTTCGGGAAGAATAGGGCGTAACAACACTTCGGTTCCATCTTTTAGCTGGATACGTTCTTCAAGCTCGACCGGATAAGGGCGAATCGCAAGACGTTCCTGTGGATCGCCTTCGTACGCTTTCAAGATGATATCGGCATCTAATATCGTGAACTTGTCACCATTGGCCAGTACTGGATGGATATCCAAATCATGTATTTCAGGGCAATCCACTACCATTTGCGATATACGTACCAATAACTCAGACAAACCTTCTATATCGATGGGGTTAGGGAGTTTTTGTAGACGAATCTTGCCGCTTTTTATCGCTCGAATAATCAAGTAACGCGCCAGTGTCATGTTGAGCGGTGGAAAAGCAGCTGCGGCATCAATCGACTCATCCCACTCCGAACCACCTTGTCCAAGTAATATGATTGGGCCGAAGGTTTCGTCTGTTGTAACCTTAATACGCAACTCTTGGCCGCCCGCGAGCTTAGCCATACCTTGAATTAACAAGCCGTGGATGTTTGCTGTAGGGAAGGATAATTGAGAACGATCGAGAATTGCCTGAGCCGCATTGGCAACTTCACTGCTGTTTCGCAAATTGAGCATCACGCCTTGTACGTCTGACTTATGTGCAATATCCGGCGAACGTAATTTTACTGCGACGGGATAACCGATCGTTTCAGCGATGTGTACCGCTTCACTTGGGTCAGAAGCGATCCAAGTTGGTAACACATCGAGGTTGAAGCTCTTGAAAAACTGACTGTTTTGGTGAGTATCAAGGCTAACTGTATCTTTATCCAGTAGTTTTCTTTCTATCCAACCTTTCGCATCTGCTAGATCTTCAATGTGTACTTTTTCTGCAGTGGTCGGCGTTTCCATTAACTGACGTTGGTTACGTCTGTACTCGACTAAGTGCATGAATGCGACCACAGAGCTTTCAGGGGTCCGATAAGTTGGGAAACCCGCTTCGGTAAACAGCTTTCGTGCGGGCCTTGCTGTTAGCTCACCAGACCAATTCGTCAGGATGTTAAAGCGCTTGTGGCGAGGGTGCTTCTTAATCGCTTCAATAATTCGTTCTGCCGTTTTAGCGGAATGTGCGACCGCTGAAGGGCTATGCATGATAAGAATCGCGTCTGCTTCATCGCCATCGAGTAAGATGTTTATAGTGTCGATATAACGTTGATCACCAGCGTCGCCGACAATATCGATAGGATTGCTATGAGACCAACTCGATGGCAAAACCTTGTTCAACTTATCAAGTGTCTCTTCTGAAAACTCTGCGAGCTTGCCACCGCGGTCAAATAGCGTATCCACGGCCATAATCGCAGGGCCGCCACCGTTGGTAACAATAGCCAAACGCTCACCACGCAATGGTACTGAATGAGTCAGTGTCTCTACCGCAGCAAACAATTCATGTAAGTTCTTAACTCGCAACATGCCACTACGGCGAATCGCGGAATCGTAGATAATATCTAAAGTATCGGCACCACCGGTGTGTGCCATTGCCGCCGCTCGGCCTTTCGCTGTTCGTCCGCCTTTTAGCACTAGAATTCGTCTGTTGCGCGATGCCGCACGCGCTGCAGAAATAAAGCGCCTCGCATCAGTAATGCTGTCTACATAAAGTAATATCGCTTCGGTGTGAGAATCGGTACTCAGATAATCCAATAACTCCGAGAATTCGATGTCACTGCCATTACCTATAGAGATAAACGCCGAAAAACCGATCTCTTTGTCATTAGCCCAATCGAGAATCGTGGTACACACAGCTGCAGACTGAGAAACAAAGGCGATCTTACCGGGTAATGCTGTCACAGGAGAGAATGAGGCGTTTAAATTTAACCAAGGGACAATTACTCCCAAACTATTGGAACCTAACACTCGAATGTTGTGTTTTTTGGCAATCGCTAGGCATCGTTCATCATACGTCTCACCATTATCGCTTTCTTGCTGCATGTCTGAAGAAAGCACAATGACAGAGGCTATACCTTTCTCAGCCAGTTCTTCAAAAATAGCGACATTACGGGTCGCATTGGTACACAAGATTGCGAGGTCAGGAACAATCGGTAACGACAAAATGTTCTTGTAAGAAAGCACACCGGCCACTGAATCATATTTCGGCGTAACCGGCATCACCGCACCTTTAAAATCCCCATGCAACAAATTGTTCATAACAATATATCCTGCGCGTGTTTCTCGTTGAGAAGCACCAACAACAGCGATTGAACGGGGTTTAAGTAGGGGATCAAGATGATTCATAGACATATCCTAGCAATGCACGTAAGTTCATCGTAACTTACTTTGCACTCACAGGTTGATGGCAAATTCACCGAATTCAGATGAATAAGCAAACACTGCATAAAGTTTGTGAAATAGGTCACCCACTAATGGTGTATAATCCCAAAGTTAACTTGATTCTAAACCGACGTATCGGCATGATTTATAGTAATTATTATTAAGGATATAGAGCTTTCCATGAAAAAATTTGCAATTGTGACTTTGCCACTGCTCTTGGCTGCGTGTGTATCTGACGACTACGTTACCAATGTCACTTCAGATAGTTATCAAGAAGAGTACAAGACGGCCAAAGTTGAAGCTCCAGTTGTATCTCAATCTGAGCAAACAGGCGTTGTTGAAGAAAACGTTGTCAACGTGATCAGAACTGAACCTGTTGAACAGAAAGTCACTCAAACGACTAAAGCTAAGCCAGTTGCAGTAGTGACAGGACCAACGAAGAAACAACAAGACATGAACCAGCGTTTTGGTTACACAGTTCAAGTTGTTGCTGTTGGCAGCCAAAGTAAAGTCGATTCTTTCGTGAAAATGCTACCTACGACTTCTCAGCCAGTTTGGGAAAACTACAAAATGGTTAACGGCACTAAGTGGTTCACGGTACTTTATGGTGACTACGCAACACGCTTAGAAGCTAAAAAGGCAATCTCAACACTGCCGAACACTTTCCAAAACTTGAAGCCGTTCGTTAAAAGCATTGATGACATCAAGAACTCTGAATACCCAACGCTTAACAAGTTGAACTAAGTTTTGATTCATAAAGAAGGGGCAAATGCTCCTTCTTTTGTTTTAAGACTCGCTGTTTTGTTTAATAGTTAATCGCTCGATCTTTCGAACGCAATTTTAACAATCAAAACACTGTACCTATCTCGACTTTTGTTTATCATTGAAGTCAGTACTCCTAGTTTCAAGGACCGAATTTACCCATGAACACCACAAACATCCTTCTACTTTGCGGCGGTGGATCTTCAGAGCATGAAGTATCTTTAGTTTCAGCCAATTACCTTTTTGAACAACTGAATAGCGTTGCAGATTTTAACGTTGTAAGAGTTGAAATTAAGAACGAAGGCTGGTGTCTTGATTCAGGTGAATTGGTTTATCTTGATATTAACGACCAAACCTTACGCGGTGACAATTTAGCATCTAAAGTCGATTTCATTGTGCCTTGCATACACGGTTTCCCAGGTGAAACAGGTGACATTCAATCACTGTTTGAAATGGCTAAAATTCCATACCTAGGTTGTGGTCCAGAAGCAAGCAACAACAGCTTTAACAAAATCACGTCAAAGCTTTGGTACGACGCACTTGGTATTCCAAACACGCCGTACCTGTTCTTATCAGACAACAATGATCAAGCTCACTCACAAGCAACTCAAGCATTTGAAAAGTGGGGTAAAGTGTTTGTGAAAGCGGCTCGTCAAGGTTCTTCTGTAGGTTGTTACCAAGTTAACCAAGTAGAAGATTTAAGCGAGGCTATCAACAAGGCGTTCACTTTCTCGGACCAAGTATTGGTTGAGAAATCAGTGGTGCCTAGAGAGCTAGAAATTGCTGCTTATGAAATCGATGGCGAGCTACACATCAGCAAGCCGGGTGAGGTGATTGCACCGAATGGCGCATTTTACTCTTACGAAGAGAAGTACAGTGCAGACAGCCACTCGATCACTGAAGTTGAAGCAAGTAATTTAACTGACGAACAGCGTGAATTGATTGCAGACAGCGCACGAAAAGTCTTCACCCAGATGAAGCTTCGTCACTTGTCTCGTATCGACTTCTTTTTAACGCAAGACAACGAGATCTACCTGAACGAAGTCAACACCTTCCCAGGTATGACGCCAATCTCCATGTTCCCTAAAATGGTTGAGCATGACGGCCACAAATTCAGCCAGTTCTTAGAAAACTGCGTGAGAACAAGCCTTTCTTAGGTTTCTAACTCGTTTTCGTTCACTTAGAGCTGAACCCAAAAGTGCCTTAAGCTTTCGCCAAGGCGCTTTTTGTTTTTAACGCTAGCCGTTTTTACAAATATCGTTTTAACCATAACTTATATCAAAATAGTAATATCCAAGTAATCTGCGACCCGTCATTGCCAAGGTATTAACGCCTTAAACTTCATCTTCTCACTATCAGCCGTTCCCGTGAAACCGACATATTGAGCTGGCATTGCCGGGCTAAGCCAACGACCAAAGTCCTGAATCTCTCTCACCTTAAGACCTTGTTTCGACAACTCTTGTGCAGCACCAACACGAATCGAATTTCCAGAGAAATGGTGATTTTCTGGCAGTTGAAGTAAGTCGCTAGCTCTTCTCAATATCCTATAGATGGACGAATCATCTAAAGGCTGCAAACCAATATTCTCATGCTTGTCTATCGCACGAAATACTGGCAAGTCATCTTGTATACCAGTAAACGAAAGCCAACGTTGAAGTGCAACACTGGCTATTTGTGACAACTGATAAGCCGAATCTTTGACTGTTACTTGGTAATGATCTTCAACGTACTCAACATCACTCATCGATAACAACTTAAGCTCTGAGCGCTTTAAAGCACACTCGAACATCACGTTATAAATAGCAATGTCTCTGATCTCTTTCAGGTTTGCTTTCTCATGGGAGAGTAACGTATTCAAATCAGTGAGATGCACAGATGTCATAGCATTGGTTTGTTTAGCGTCACCGGCCATTTGAGATTGTAAGTGGAGTAGGGTAAAGCGAACTTGCCTGTGCTTGATCGGGTTAGCAAAGCTCAACACAGTATGTAACATGCTAAGCGTTGCAGTGTAACGTTTTAGCGATGCGTATTTTCTATCGTTAGACTCCGTTTCAAGAAAACGACGAACAGCGGTTATAGATGCGGGAAGTGTGTTAATACGATGTTTGGTACAGAACGCATGATAGCGATTCCAATCACTGTAAATGCCCAACAGTGAATTGCGAGAGTATTGAAATCCTGTCAACTCATCTATAATTTCTATTGTCGCGTTGCTGTTTAATTTTTCAACAAATGAATTAATTATCACAGAGTCAGTTAAAATAGGGACTTTTTTTCTCAAATTACCATACCTCGACAGGTGTTTTTACCATATTATGCTTGATATCATTATTAGTATACTTATGATTAATGCAGTGAAAACAGAAAGATGATTAATAGATATGGCTAATTCAATTTACCGAAGCGTCCATCTTCAATCGATAGATGCTAACAACACAGTTTGGCGTGCTAAGTTAAAAAACAACGTTATTCAGGGCAACCTAGCTGCCGTGAAAAAGAGTATTGATTGGTGGATTGATACCGCATCTATTATTGATCCAAAAGAATTCATGTCATTAAATAAGTCGAGAGGAACTGGTGGCTCGACTGAAAACTTCAACGGCTACCAAATCAAGAATGACACCGGTGAGCCTAATGCGTGGTATTGCATGTTTAACGGTCGCTTAATCAAAGGCGGCAAGGTTGCAATCCAACGCCATATAGAAGCTTACTTACTCGCAAAACAAAAAGCAGAGCAACAAAAGAAGTAAATTATGAGCCTAGTATATTCAACAGAAACAGGTCGCATTAAGCCTGAAGAAGAGAAATTCCAACGTCCTAAAGGCGATGGTATCGTTCGAATCCAAAAAGAAACCAAAGGCCGTAAAGGCAAAGGCGTTTCTGTCGTAACTGGCTTAGACCTAGATGACGCACCATTAAAACTAATGGCAGCAGAACTCAAGAAAGTTTGCGGCTGCGGTGGCTCAGTAAAAGATGGCAACATCGAAATTCAAGGTGACGCGCGCGACAAGATCAAAGCGCACCTTGAAAAGAAAGGCTACAAAGTTAAATTTGCTGGCGGTTAAGCTCTAACTAATGCCAGGGGTAAAATCGAAGATTATTATCACTGGTTATTAGGTATTTTATGGTAAATAGCCAATATGGTTAAATACACAGTATAAATCAGAGAATATCGACACCAAATAAAGGCAGGGCATCACACAAAGATACCTGCCTTATAAACGCCAAAACCAATTTAACATAACGTAAATAATACGCAGTTAATAATGCGTGTAGTTAATTCTAAAGGTAGTATTCTCATCTTTTGTCCGTCTGGTTTAACTTATATGCCACTTCTCTGTTTGCACTAACGGTTCGCTGCGCTGTGTGCAATTCTTGTAAGCATTGCTGTTGTTTCTATTCCAGATTTCACACACGCGACCAATGTTTCTTATCAACTGCACATGCTTAGCTCTCGTTTAAATCCATCAACTAATAAAGTTCGTGTGTCTTATGTAGACCCGCACACAGATTTTTCAAACCTTCTTAACGATTCTCTCTAGAGTTAGTACTTTGTGTTCAGTTTGCATAGATTCATTACACTTATTGCTGGTACACAACACCGATACTTGGGAGATCCATAATCACGGTTTGCCCTGAAATTACGTTCAATTGGACTTAGGTAGCTTTGGTAGTTACTTTAAACCCATTGCGCTTAGTTTTTCTTTACTTGTTTTCTCTAACTGATATGCCTGCTTTGAAGTCGCAATGGTGTTACCGCCTGAGATTAGAAAGCTTATAATGTTTATCGACACATGTAATCAATAAGTAAAGTGACACTGTAGCTAGCTGTACAGGTAAAGCTTGGTCCTATGAAACACAAAATAAAGAACCCAAATAACGACTGTATATTTACACAGTTAAATTATTATCCCCTTAAAAACGTTACCTTTCGTATAAATACCGAACAAAAACAACGCTATTTAGGCATATATCTATCGCTGGGCGCGTATTTTTGCCTAGCAATCACGCTAGTGTCGTTGATCTCTTTTAATACGCTCATGGATAAGAACTACATCATCACACCTGACAGATAGCCTACGCGCGTAAATACGGACAGAGACCACGATGGTGGCACCGTAGGCTCATTACATAAGTCAGAAGATGGAATTGAGTTACAGTGTGACTTTGAACAAACCTATAGCTTACCCTTCTGTGAAATTGAGTTCGTTATATCGACCCAAAATAAAGGGCTCGATCTCTCAACGTTCGATTCGGTCACCATCAATATAGAATATGAAGGTCAAGAGGAGCCAAGGTTTCGATTCTACATACGTAACCACGACGACAACTACAGCGCTCAAAGCGACCCTTATTTCTAACAAGTTCTATCGCTTAGACTTATCATTCCCCAATAGAAAACACATCAATTTAGCATTCTCAAATTGATACGCGCCGCATTCCTTAATCGACTTCTACACAACACCTTACGCCTCGTAAGCTTTTTAAATACTTATTCTGTAAAGCACATATGTGGCAATGAAGCTTGCTCTAAGCGGTGGTAAGCCATTCGCGATATCGGTTTTGAACATTACCGCTGTGGATTGTCTCACTCTGTTCTTCGATGAAATCATCATTTGTCTGCTTCTGAACATTCATGGATTCTCATCCGTTCAAAATACAAGTCACAACGTCACTAGCCGTAAAAACACCATATATTTAGCCACTTAGGTGCGGTGACACAAATACTGACACCTAAAATGGCGATTGTTCCACTTTCAGAATTTACTGTAATTTAATTACAACCCAAAGCCAAGAAATGCCTGAAAAGTGGATCACTCCGACATAACTTACTGAATAAAAGGAATTTAATGGTTTTGGATAGGTCGGGAATTTAGGGTAGCTAAAGAGTTGGTATGTACGAGATAATATACTAGATGGTAATATATCTAGTTATAGTGCATTAAGGGTTAAAAAAGAAGGGCTGATGCCCTACTCTTCTTTATTACTCATTTCTTCACGAATTTGCTCAGCAACGATTTTAATCGCTTGTGCTGTGCTGATGCCCTGAGTCATCATTTCTTGAATTCGTTCAACAGCTTTCTGTTGTTCTTCGTGAGAAAGGGTTGGTAAGTCGTTTAGCATGCTCTGCTCCTTTATTTAAGAGCAGAACTATATAAGGACTGTTAGTAACTAGCAAGGAAATTGATGGATGCACCCATTGCATTTTCATTCGTGTAGTTAGCACTTAGATCTAGCTGAAACAAGTTCAATGGCGAGATACCAACACCAGCTGTCACTGTTCCTTCTGAATCAGAGTAAGCCAGGTTCTTGTAATACCCTCCCCTTAGCTTAAGCTGACGTAACAGGTCGACTTCAGTACCAACACGAATCATCTGTTCGTTGTCTTCGAACGAAGTAAACTTCTCTGCTTCATTCAAATCATAATCAACACTCAACGTAAAGTAATCAGAAACGATCCCCGCACCAACAGTGTAGACAGGCCCCAGGTTATAAGAATGACTCGATGTTACTGTTCTTGTAGCCCCTGTGCTGCTTGTTAGCTGTTGGCTAACGGATTTAGTTTCAATCTCACGGTCTATAATATTCGTTGCAGAAAAACCCACTCTAAATGGGCCGTAAAACCAAAGCGCACCTGCATCAATATTAAATGTAGTTTCCGCGGTGTCGTTTTCTCGAACATCACTTAGATCGTAGTTTTGTGCCGAGGCAATGTAGTTATACGTATAGATTCTTTGGAGTTTTGGAGAAATACCAAACGACAAATGTTGTCCCATGAACGTTTGATATTTTGCTAATGATATACCAGCTTCCATAATGCCAATAGAAACAGCTTTAACAGCAGTTAACTCAGCATTAACCAAGTCACTATTAGCAGCGTCACTAGATGTATCAGGGGTTACAAATGATTCAGTGTATGCTTTTGCAAATACGTTTGCTGCAATATACTGATTTGGTAGAGCGAATGCTACAACACCACCTAAATCAACATTCAGGCTATCACCATTAAGAGCATCTAGATCAGAACCAGTCACAGTACCTGACTCAATGCTGTCAACTAAATTATCGATATCATCAACTAAGTTATTAGGGTCATTATAATTACCGCCGAAACTTGGCGTGATCATTCCCATGTCATCATTACGACGATAAATGGCAACAAGTGCTGGGTTATAGAATGGAGCAGTTAGGAAGTTTGCTGAAACAACACCAACACCACCCATCGCATCACCACGCGCTTCAATGGCGTAGTTTGCTGCTGAAAGAGGAAGACTGGCGAATGCAATTGACGCTGCGAGTAGTTTTGTAGTTTTTTTCATGCCGTTTATCTTTGTTAGATCCCTTACATAGTTAACGGCACAATTTTAAATTACTTTAACTCTTCTTCGCTAGAAATATCATAAGTTTTACTGATAGTTTGTGCTTGTTCTATCGCTATGTCGCCTTGCCAGCGTGAATGCACCATTGAAACCGCTAAAACATAGCGATCATTAGGAAGTTCTTCACCAGTAAGGTTCATTGGATAATCAGATTCGTAGCTCTTGCCCCAGACCTGTTCATAGTGTTCATCAACGTAATCGTACAAACCGATTTCGAGCTTAGGGAGCGGACAATAAGGATTGAGTAGTTCTTTTTTATCGATTCGCCACGTGTCTTTTGATGCCCAGCGAACTTGTTGACGCATGGCAACTTCACCCAAAACAACCCAAGTGCTCCAAGACTTTCCGCCATCACCTTTAACGCTTAAACGGTATAAACCGGATTCAAGTTGAGAGACTAAATTGTAACGCTTGCGGTATAGACTCACCGATGCGTTGTTAACCACTTCACTGTCTTTGGTTAACTCACTGTCCGAAGAAACGATCTTATCGACCCACTTCTCGAAGGTAATGTCTTGAATGTTGTTTTCGGATTCAACATTAATCGATACACGAAAGGTATCTCGGCCAGGGCTTTGAATGATGTGTCTTTTAACGACGACTGAACTAATCCAATCTGGGAGTGTTTTTCTGGTGAGAGTTTTACCACAATCTTTGTTCAATGCTTGATCGAATAGTTCATTGAGGTGATCTTCTCGTGATTGAGACGAGTTGATTTGCCAAACTTCCACTAATGAGTCAAACATCTGAGGTAAATCATTATCTAGCAGATGTTTATGAACTTGAGTCAGAGCATCGCTGCTCTTAAACCAATCCGTTGCTTGCGCGGTATTCGCTACGCAAGAAAACATTAATAGTGGAAGTAAGGCTATTCTCATTACGCTTTCATCTTGTAACCAACGCCACGCAGCGTTTCAATTTCTAGACCCGGCAGTTTCTGTCTTAGTTGCAGAACGTGCGTGTCTACCGTACGTGTTGTTGGGAAATGGTTGTAACCCCATACATGGTCAAGCAGTTCATCACGTGTAAACACACGTCCAAGGTTACTTGCCAAGAACAGTAGAAGGTCAAATTCAGTGCGCGTTAACGTTACTTCCTGTTCATTGAAAAACACTTCACGTGTCGCTTTATCGATAACAAGATTCTGAGCGATAACTTTTGATGCATCTTGTTCTTCAGAATCTGGCAGGCGAAGTTGAGCACGAATTCGAGCAAATAGCTCAGCCTCTGCGAATGGCTTTGTTAAGTAGTCGTTTGCACCTGAATCTAGGCCCGCTACTTTGTCTTTTACTGTCACGAGAGCCGTCAGCAAAATAACTGGGATATCTTTCTTTTTCTTCCAACCTGGAAGTGAATCTACTGAGTCGCCATCAGGAAGTTGACGGTCTAGAATCACTAGATCCGCTTGTTCCCAGTAGCCTTCAACTTCAGAGATCAGTTCTGCATGCAAACATTCATATCCAGCTTGCTCAAGGCTAACTAATAAACCGTCAGCTAAATTTTTATCATCTTCAACGAGAAGCAATGTCTGTTTCACAAGGTATCTCCAAAATAAATGTTGTTGGGGGGCCGATAAGCGTCATGTGACCGCCCATTTTTCCAACCATAGATTCCACTATCGTCAGACCTAAACCGAGTCCACTCTTACTTACGAATGGCTTTCTTAGTTGCCCCCAATCTTTGCGAGACAAGTCTCCATTATCTATAACTTTGAATGTCAGCTTCTTGTCAGAAGTATTCAGTTCTAGAATTACTGGAGCCACACCGTATTTCACGGCATTTCTGATTAGGTTATCGATGCACGTTCCCAACCAATATACGTTCACTTTTGCAGCTATATCTTTGTTTACACGGAGTTCAATCCCCGGCGCAAAGTCTTCTTCAACTTTGTATTGGAGCCACTCTTCAACACTTGGCACCCACTCTGTTGCGAGCGGTTGATTATCTGATTGCAGGTAATCTTTACTTGCTTCCGCCAACTGTCTTAAACGGCGTGTATCTTCACACAGCCTACGGAACTCATCATATACCGATTCTGGTAAGTGTTCGAACTCACGCCTGAACCCTTCCACCGTCAATGACAAACTCGCAATCGGCGTTCTTAATTCGTGCGTTAGGATTTGAAGAACCAGCATGCGACTCTTCATCTCTTGTTTCTTGCTGTTCCAGCGGTAAATCGCCCAACCTAAGACAAGCATGATGTTGGCAATAACCAAGATAAACATGGCGACTTGCAGAAGCTCTGAATGATCTTCTATTTCCCAACACACATTACCACGCTGGACAAAACAGCTTTTACCTTCTGAAGACAAGCTAAACGATAACCCAGCAAGCGTGGCATTTTCGTTCCAGACTGATTTTTTATACAGGTAATATCTGTCGCCGCGTTTTACCCACATCTCATCAAGCTCAACAAACATACTGGCACCCGCTAACAGCGCGGTGATTGCTTCGCTATCCATTTGTTGCAAGCGAGACAGTAGTTCATCGTGTTCGGTGTTTGGTCGCTCTTGAATATGCATAAAGCGCTTCAGAGAGTCGAATTTTTCTGGGTACTTCTCAACGTATCGTGCCGCATAAGAACCGCCGCCAGGGTGAATCAAACCACTACGGCTAAACCAACGGTCAGAAAGCTTGGTGCCTTTACACATTGCACGAGTAAAAACTAAAGGCTCAGTAATCAAAGGGCTTAACGGCAGTTTACCACTACAGGTTTTTGATAACTGGTACAAGCGCTGAATGTCTTTTAACGGGTACTCTGCTGTTTGTGGCAGCATAGAAGACGGCATGATCAAACGTGTTGGATAATCAGCCTGTAGCACTCGAATATCGTAAGATTCGATTGCCGTTTCATGATCAAAGAGCTTGGTGAAATTATCGATACGCTCAGGTAAAGAGTCAGCAAATGCGTTTGCAGACACAGACAACGTAGCGATAAGAAGAGTAAATGTTCTTTTGATGATCACAAACCAACGCAAATTCATATAGATCAACCAAATATATACCATTCGCTATCAAAGATAAATTTTTAACCGCATGAAAAACTTTGAGAATGGCGAGCTACAGAGATAAAGGCCAATATATTACGGCCACATTGTACATACGTACTAGTAGGCTGATTGGCAAGCCAAACCTCAATTGCGACAAGTTTTGCATCAGGCTTCGTCAACTTCGTATCAACTGAGATCACACATAGAGTCGCTTTCGTAAGATAAAAAAAGGAGCTCAAATGAGCTCCTTATCGAGTTGTTACAGATTGTTTAGAGGTGATCTCTATAGATGTTCTAAGATACTTAGACAACTCTTTTTAGCATCACCAAAATCAATATACTCTATCTGTTATACTTATAAAAACAGTGGAGAACACAATGGCAATCATACCTTATGCGCGAGTAAGTTCGGGAAAACAGCTTGAAGGTCTATCAATGGAGCTTCAAGGCGATTCTAGTTTACTGGAAAAGATAGCAAAAGAGCACAATACAATCGTCAGTCACCTTTTCTATCATGATGAGGGTGTGAGTTCCTATAAAGGCAAGAACGCAAAAGAAGGCGAACTTGCTAGACTAATTGCTGATATAGAGAAAGGTATTATTCAACCCAACGACATCATAGTAATGAGAGCGTTGGACAGATTGAGCCGTCAAACACTAACAGCTTCAGAGCGTCTATATAATGACATTGTTGAGTCTGGTGTTTGTATCTTGACCACAATAGACAATCACATCTATAAAAAAGACTGTGTGATGTCTTCAGTTTTGAAAACGCTGTCATTCAAAACAGCTAATGAAGAAAGCGCCAAGAAAAGCCATTTAACAAACAAATATGCACAGCACAGAATTCAGCAGTTTAAAAACGGAGATATCCCAGACAACGGCACCGCTTATGATGTAGGTGTTGGAAAGCATCCATTCTGGATTCAAATCACTGACAGAGTTGTTCAGAAGCATGACAAAAATTGGAAGATAGCTAGACAGATGTTTGACATGGCACTTGACGGAGCTGGTGTTGGAAAACTATTGAAGTTTACTCAATCAGTTGGTCTTGACCTCAGCTATTCGAGTGTTTCTAAGATGTTCCGAAGTGCTTCCGTTTATGGTGATTTGCATATCAATCACCTTGACTCTGACCATCATTTAAAGGGCTACTACCCTGCTCTAGCAACACTAGATGAATATTACAGAGTTCGAGCAATCAAAGACAAACTAACCAAAGAAAGTAATGGCCTAAGAAAGAAAGTCAGCATCTTAGGTGGTATTCAAAAGCTGTATTGTGGCTGCTGTGGTCACAGTATGGGCATTCACAGAAACGTTAAGCAAAAGATTGAGTATTACACTTGTATTAGTCGCAAGCAGTACTGCTTCCAATCATTAAGGCAAGACATCATTGACACTATGGTTCTGAATGCTGTGAAGTCTCATGTATTCAACTTTGATGCCACAGACAGCACTAAGATTGATGCGCTAGAGATTCAGCTTTCTGAGCAAAAGAAGAAACATGACGGCATGGTTCAACGTTTTATGATGCTCGGCGATTCTGCTGGTGATGGCGCTTTGACACTGATTTCGGAGTCGAAAGCAACACTAGATTCATTAGAGCAAGAGATTGAAGATGAGCGAAATGCTGTTGCAAATTCAACGATTGACTTGTCCACTCTTCAAGACTTTAAAGAAGCAGTATTGTTCTATGAGAATCAGCAAGACCAACTCCAAGATTGGGTGAATGGCGACTGCGACACTAAGCAAGAAATCCGTGACCTTCTCAAGATGATTATTAAACGTATTACCATTGATGACAGACATTTAATCAAGATTGAGTTGATGGATGGTGAAGTCGAATACCTCTACTTACTAAGAAGAAAGGATGGTAAGAAAAACCATGACAGATTCTTTGTACCTGTTCATATTCGAAATGAAGAAGAAATTAAGCAAATCAGAGAGCACGCACCTGAACTAGTAAACTTTGTAACTGAACGTGAGCTTGATTCATTAGATTTATATCTTGAGGATATCACGAATCCAATACTCACTATTGAGAGAGCTAGGCATACCAGAGACTTAGAAAAAGAGTTCTTCGATTTGCTACAGTGTAACTTATATGAATGGAAGCGAGCCTATATACTCAAGCACATTGAAGCAACCACAACACAATGGCAAGACTTCAAAGATATTGATGTCACCAAATATGGCTTTACTAAGGCTGAGCTAGAAATAACAACACAAAGCTATACCAAGCAAAAAAAGACCGTTGTCTATCGAGAGTGGGATGAACAAGCAGTGTTAGAACTACTTGGATGTAGAAAAGTAAAAATGCTTAGTTAGTTACTTATTATTAAGTACAGTGATTAGTCTCCTATAAAATGGGTCGGACGCTGGATTGTAAGTTTCAGCTCCACCCCAATAATAATTACCAAGAACGGTTTTAACGTTGTCATAGTGAGTCTGAAGTGACACCGCTCTTCTTCTTGGTGTAGTGCCTAACGCATTAGCAATTTGAGCTTTCCAAGGATGATTGCTACCCATGATATTTTCATTTCTCTTAATCAACTTTTCGATGAAGTGCTTCCCTACCAATCTATCGGATTTCAGTAAGTTACAATCACCATGCGCTAAGACAAGATTCCAGATTTCATCATGGTTTACTACTTGGCGAGGCAGAACATGGTCAACATGGATATCGTTGCTCATGTGCTCACCACAGTAGAAACAGGTGTTGCCTTGGTATCCTGACAAGAATGGAATGTTGTTAGTTAGCGCTTTTCTGTCATAACCGTTCTTGAGGTAGATTTCACGAATATCATTAGCAAGTTGAAAGTTAGTTTGGTTAATGCTGAACGCACCTTCTAACAAACCCCATCTAGCATTGATTTCGCTATCTAGCGTATCTAACTGAGTAGTGTCGAAATTAAGCAACGTATCTTTTAATATTAATTTGTTACCAGTGTCGATTTCATAGAAGTAATCAGCAACGATTCTCTTATCTGTACCAATGGTTTGGAATCTTGGTACAACATCTTCAAAAGCGGTTTCAGCAACTTTCTTAATTGCTTCATGCCTGCTGGTAGCATTGATTTGGTACTCTTTGACAATGCGCTCCATCTTGGTTAATCGGTTAGGATTGCCTTGCTGTGGCATTGGATTTTGCTCTAATCGAGCAAGGTAAGCATCAAAATAATTCTCTGCTAAGTCACCCCAAAGAATCTCTGTTTGCTGATTTCTAGATGCTTTTAAGAGCGTCTGAGCAAGCCCCATCTTGTATGTGGCAGCATTCAAGCCAAATAAGATGATGCCTTTAAAGAAGTCTTCATTGTCAAAGTTCATGCTTATTCCTTAATCAAAATAGCATTCAGCCACTTTTCTGATTCACGGCCTTTCCTCAAATCAGATGTACACCATGTTTTCGAGATAGCGACACCTGAATCAGCAATTACTTGTTCGAGCAGAGATTCATTGAGATTAGTGAACTTTCTTCCGTTACGTTCAATTTCATTGTCACCATATTTGAATGAGCAATAGAACACACCTTTAGGCTTTAGATGACTAGCTAGATTACTAAACGTTTGAGGTAGCTCTTTCATTGGTACATGTAAGAGCGAAGCACACGCCCAGACTGCACCAAAGCTTTGTGGTGAGCTGAATTGTTGAAAGGTCGTTATCTCCACAGCTTGATTGATTTGATTCTCAGCTAGCTTTCCAAGCTCTTCACTTGCATCAATAGCATGAACTTTATACCCTTGGTTTAGAAATGCTTTGCTGTCTCTACCAGAGCCACAACCAGCATCTAAGATAAGGCTCTCTTTGGGAATGAGGGGAAGGAATTCATTATATAAGCTCGCCATATCAACTTTGATAGTGCCATCAAAGAATTCTTGAGCATTTTGGTCGTAGTAGTTCATTACTTTGAATTCACTGCTTTTAATGCTTCGATGATTAGATTGTTAGTGTCTTTATCTGTCTCTTGCTTAGAGAATACCTGCATGATGAGTTTGATTTTGGTGTCACGTTTGAATTCTAAAATCTGCTCTTCAGTCATGTTTTTGCAGCCTAGTGAGTTAGTGAGTTGCTCCGCTAAGATGCCCGCTTTAAGCATGGTCATTTTCTCAGTGTTCAAAGATACGATGTGTTTAATCAGATAGAAGAACACACCAGATAACCCTCCAATGATAAGGGTTGTTGCTGTAACTAATGGAAGTCTGCTCAACAAGATATCCCATGAACTCACGTGATAGAGGTAGATTGTGTCACTGAAGTTCTGACCGTTCCAGTATACATACACAGCCATGCAAACAAGCCCAATAAAGGTAATAGCAGCAAAGCAATAGAGCCTGTAATTTAAATTG
>NZ_JBFRJZ010000080.1:0-45698 GCF_041469125.1 Vibrio sp. 10N.286.51.E5
TTGGAATTAATTCCTACTTTTTAAAAGTAGAAGCGAATCATCGCTTAAAGCTAGTTGCCTTACTAACATTTCTCGCTGAAGCCTTGTGGCGTCTGCCGTGTCAGTGAGGCGGCATTATAGAGATGTTCATCACATTGGCAAGTGTTTATTAAAGAAAGATGCAAAAATAACGATTACATGGCGAATAAACACTCAAAGTCTTATTTGTGCAAGTTTAACTACAGAGTACTTACAAAATAACCACAGACTTATCCACAATTGCTCTGATTTTCATCCTAGAAAACAAAAAAGCTGCCTCATGGCAGCTTTTTAAATGGCAACGAGTCTAAATCCCAGAACCATATTGCTCTCCATCATCTTCATGGAGACCACATTCGCGTTTCAACCCATTAAAACGAGTTTCCTCTTCAGTCATACCCGGTTCCCACTTCTTAGTTGTATGTGTATCTCCAACAGAAAGGTAACCCTGCTCTCGAAGCGGGTGATAACCGAGACCATGCTCTTCTAGGTAATAGTGAACATCTTTATTCGTCCAATCGATTACCGGCAAAAATTTAAACACACCATTTTGGATAGATAAGATTGGCAAATTTGCACGCGATTGAGATTGCTCTCTTCTTAAACCGGAAAACCATGTCCCAGCCTCGAGCTCATCCAACGCTCTTCTCATCGGTTCAACTTTATTAAGCTTGTTGTACTTCTCTATCCCTTCTATACCTTGATCCCAAAGTTTTCCATATTGCGCTTCTTGCCAATTAGGGCTCTGTTGGGCGCGAAAGACTTGAAGGTTTAGAGTCAACTTCTGACTTAACTCATCAATAAAGCGATAGGTCTCCGGAAATAGATACCCTGTGTCAGTCAAAATAACCGGAATATCTGGTTTTGCTTGGGTCACTAGGTGCAACATCAATGCTGCTTGGATTCCGAAACTAGAAGACACAACATGTGTCCCTTCTAAATTATCTAAAGCCCACTTAACTCTTTCTAATGCGGTTAGCTGCTCTAACTCTGCGTTGATTTGTCCAAGACGAAGTATTTGCTCCGTCTTAGTCAATGCGAGTAGCTCTGCTAACTTCAGTTTTGAAGCGACAGAATTATGCATGCAGATCCCTCTTTGAAATTATCACCTCTTCGATGATGCCAGCTCGGATTGTAAAATCACCGAACCCTTCATTGTCGTTACGTTCCGTAGCCCAACGTCCCACCAGCGAATCAATCTCTTCTAAGATCTGAGCTGAAGTGATGTTCTCTTTATACATCTTAGGGATACGAGTTCCGGCTTTGTTGCCACCTAAGTGCATGTTGTAACGCCCCGGAGCCTTGCCGACTAAACCAAGCTCAGCCAACATTGCACGACCACAACCGTTTGGACAACCTGTGATTCGAAGGATGATGTTATCTTCTTCTGGTAATCCATGTTTTTTCAGAATGTCTTCAACATCCGTTACAAACTCAGGAAGAAAGCGCTCAGCTTCTGCCATTGCTAAAGGACATGTTGGGAAAGCCACACACGCCATTGAGTTTTTACGTTGCTCTGAAACAGCATCATCCATCAAGCCATATTGACGCGCCAGTTTTTCAATCTTGGCCTTTTGACTCGTCGACACACCCGCAACAATTAGGTTTTGGTTTGCAGTCATGCGGAAGTCACCTTTGTGGATCTTCGCTATTTCAGCAACACCTGTTTTCAGAGCTTTACCCGGAAAATCAAGTAAACGACCATTCTCGATGAATAACGCCAAGTGGTGCTTACCATCAATGCCTTCCGCCCAACCAATGCGATCACCACGGCCAGTAAACTCATAAGGACGGCTTTCAGAAAATTCTACGCCTGCACGCTTTTCTACTTCTGCTTTGAATACATCAATACCAACACGGTCTAGTGTGTATTTGGTTTTTGCATTCTTACGGTTTGAACGGTTACCCCAGTCACGCTGAGTCGTTACCACCGCCGCTGCTACATCTAACGTTTTATCTAATGGCACAAAACCAAAGTCGTCAGCTTTACGTGCATAAGTAGAGGTATCACCATGTGTCATAGCAAGACCGCCACCGACTAACACATTAAAGCCCACCAGCTTTCCGTCTTCAGCAATAGCAACAAAGTTAAGATCGTTAGCATGGACGTCCACATCATTTTGCGGAGGAATGACAACCGTCGTCTTGAACTTACGCGGTAGGTAGTTGCTACCAAGGATAGGTTCTTCATCCGTTGTTTCTAGTTTTTCACCATCTAACCAGATTTCTGCATAAGCACGAGTCTTCGGTAATAGATGTTCACTGATCTTTTTCGCCCACTCGTAAGCTTCTTGATGAAGTTCAGATTCAACCGGGTTTGTCGTACATAGAACATTTCGATTTACATCACCCGCTGTCGCAATTGAATCAATGCCAATGCTATTTAGCGTTTGGTGCATCAACTTAATGTTCGGCTTCAAGACACCGTGGAACTGAAACGTTTGACGAGTTGTTAGACGAATTGAACCGTAAGAGGTACTTTCGTCTGCGAACTTATCAATCGCCAACCACTGCTTAGGGGTAATGATGCCACCAGGCATACGAGCACGAAGCATGACGTTATGTAACGGTTCGAGCTTTTGTTTGGTACGTTCGTTACGAATATCACGGTCGTCTTGTTGATACATACCGTGGAAACGAATCAACTGAAAGTTATCAGCAGTAAAGCCACCTGTTATGCGGTCTTGGAGATCTTGTTCAATCGTACCGCGTAGGTTATTACTTTCACGCTTAAGACGCTCATTGTCAGCCAAAGGTCCAAGTACTTGACCTAGCACTTCTTGCTCTATTACTTGCTTGCTCATTAGTACACATCCCTTTGGTAACGTTTCGCTTTACGTAAATCATTAATATATTGTTCAGCTTGCTCGCGGCTCTGGTTGCCATGCTTTTCCGCTATCGAAACTAACGCTTCATGAACATCTTTAGCCATTCGAGTCGCATCGCCACAGACATAGAGGTACGCGCCCTCTTGCAGCCATTGCCACACCTGCTCTGCTTGTTCGATTAAACGGTCCTGAACATAAACCTTTTCTTTTTGGTCACGGCTAAAGGCAACATCGAGCTTAGTTAGCGCGCCAGACTTGAGGTACTTTTGCCATTCAACTTGGTATAAGAAATCTTGAGTAAAGGTACGGTCACCAAAGAACAACCAGCTTTTTCCTTCAGCATCATTGTTTTCACGCTCTTGAACAAAACTGCGGAACGGTGCGATACCGGTACCCGGGCCGACCATGATGATTGGTGTATTGTCGTCTTGTGGTAATTTGAAGTTATTGTTGTTCTCAACAAACACCTTCACTTCACCACCCTCTTCAAGACGTTGAGCTAAGAAGCTAGAAGCTCCGCCTAAACGAGACTCTTCGCCTTTTTGGTATTCAACCAAACCAACCGTCAAGTGAACTTCTTCATCTACTTCTGCTTGGCTTGATGCAATAGAATAGAGACGCGGTGTCAGCTTACGTAACAGGCCAATTAACTCATCAGCCGATAGCTTAGTTTTCTTCTCAGCTAAAACATCGACAACTTGAGTATTACCCGCGTATTCACGAAGCTTGTCTTTATCTTCCACCAGCTTGATTAACTTCTTGCTGCCCGATAACTCAGCAAACTTAGTCACAAGTTGAGGGTTTGAAGTGGTAATCTCAAATTTACTCACTAGCGCACTATGGATAGATAGATTCTCACCATCGACATCGACACTTTCGATACCCGATAACCCAACCTTAGAAAGAATCTGATTTGCGAGTTCTGAACTGTTTTCATACCATACGCCTAGCGCATCGCCGGGTTGGTAGGTAATGCCCGACTCATCAAGATCAATCTCGATATGACGAACATCTTTGCCCGAATCACGACCGGTGATCTTTTGGCTCGTCAATAGTGTCGCGGTGTATGGGTTTTGTTTGGTGTATTGCGAATGACCGGCGGCCGCTTGACCGACTGGTAATTGAACCACATCGGCTTCAGTGCCTGTCGATAGCGTCTCTTTTACTTGCTCTAATGCTTTAGCGCGCCATTCCGTTGCTGATTCTTCGTAATCAACATCACAATCAAGACGGTCGACAAACGATTTAGCACCAAGCTTAGCGAGGAAGTTATCGAAGTCTTTAGCCGTTTGGCAGAAGAACTCATAGCTTGAGTCACCTAAACCAATCACACCGTATTGTAGGTTTGATAATTTTGGCGCTTTCTTCGATTGTAGGAATTCATGCAACTCAATAGCGTTATCAGGGGCTTCGCCCTCACCATTGGTTGAAGCCACAAAAATGACGTGTGTCTCTTTGGCTAGGTTCTTACCTTTATAATCACTTGCATCGAAAAGCTCGACAGCAATACCTAAGGCTTTTGCTTCTTCCTCTAGCGATTCAGCGACGCCTTTCGCATTACCGGTTTGAGAAGCGAAGATAATGCTGAGCTTACCCGCTGGCTTAGCCGCTACTGCAGCGGCCGCTTGAGCGATTGGCGCAGCAGCACCGACAGGCTGAGCTTGGCTCACTCCCCAAAGGTAACCACTGACCCATGCCAGTTGTTGTGAAGACAGTTCAGAAACAGTTTGCTGAAGATGACCCAATTGTTGGTCATTAAGTGGTGCTGCTAGCCCAGGTAACTCATTAGCCCCAGACTGTGCATTATTATTTTGTGAAGACTCTTTCTTATTTAAAGACATGGTCACGACATCCCTAATCATTGCGTGACGATAGATTAACCACTCCTTTTAATAACAAGAAAGAATAGAAAAGTATGTTTTATAACTTTTTGGAAGTAAAAACCGATTGAAACGTAAATTGTCTTACTGGTTTTCAATGCGTACTTGCTGAAAGCCAACCGCCATTGCCGACTTAGATGCCAAGTCTAAATCCGCGTAATGACATTCTTCACCATGAACATCAGTAAGCAGAACGAAGCCACCACCCATATGACGAAACTCCACAACCCAAGACCCTTCTTGAATTGAGGGCTCTATGATGGCTTCAACTAACAGGTTTTCTCTATATAAATTTCTCAATTCATTGAGTGTCATATTCCATCCCTTGCTTTGACCTCACTACATAGACCTTATAAGAATAGACGCAAATTGGCTCTCTGTATTAAGGATGGTCGAAAGTGATGAATGTGCTAACTAATTCCAGAAAGATATATACTCAAGTAACCAATAGATATAAAAAAACGCCACTTAATAAAGTGGCGTTCTTAAAATTCGTTCTAAATTTGCTTTATATGGCCTAGAAGCGCACTTCAGCACCAGCAAACCAACCATCGACCATGACAAAGCTCTTGCCTAGTTCTGAGCTAAAGAACTCATCCGAATCTAAATCGATAACACGGTAACCACCACGCAGGGCAATTTCAGATTCTGATACAGGGATTCGGTACTGAACACCCGCCATCAAATCCGTGCTCTTAATACCACTGCTATCACCGAACTCCATCGTACCGATGATATCGAAATTGGTGTCAGGAACGTTGATCTCTGCGTTGCCGTAGAAGCTCCAAGTGAATTCATCAAAGCTTGTTTGAGTACCACCCGTTTTCGGTTCGATATAATTCGAGTTTGAATACTGAGTAAACGTCACACCCGCATCGAAGTTCATCAGCTTGTGATCTAACAACGTGTAATAGAAGGTGTAATCGTACTTATCGAAAGCCAATGAATCTGCATCAACAGAAGTATAGCGAAAGCTAGCGTTTGGTAGCATCGGGGCATTATGCTCAAATGCGAAATACAACGAAGGTGAGTTAGAGTCATCATCTTGTCTAACTTCGTTTAGCTTTGTACTTCCCCACCACATATCGGCACCGACTTTAGCCGTGTAAGAAAACTCTTCTTCAGCAGACACTGCCGAGCTTAAAGATAGCATTCCCACTAAAGCAATTAATGGCATTTTATTCATTTGAGATAGCTCCAATTCCATATCGTTGTGCTAATTGTATGCACATTCATAGATTATTGGGGAAAATTCTATCACACATCTTAAATTCTCAAATGATAAACCGCTGACGATCAAAGATTTGACGACACCATGACCTTAGTAACGTCTTTGGTTAGAACTGTGTACAAAGTTTTTGAAAAACCACACACCGATTGCAATCACGATCAACCAAGGCAGTAACTTAAACACGGCCCCCATCATACCTAAGACCAACATGACTAATAACGCCACTCCGGTTGCAGCCAATACCGTCATAAACGTAATACCAGTGACAAGTAGAGTCGCAACGAAAATAAGAACAAAGATTAATTCAAACATAATGGTCTCCCTAATGAGTTAATGACCTATCTTTCCTACTTTCTAACATTGCAGCTTCCATACCAAGTATGCCAACCCTATAAAATCCTTATTTATCAGATAAATAAAAAGCCACACATCTTCATGCGTGGCTTTTCGGAAACTTATAGTGGTAAATTTAACCTCTAGTGGCGAATTTAACCTTAAGTTTTTAACTTAGAGGGAGCTTAAACATTTAGCTCTTTAGGGATCTTAGCCAATGCTGTTTGCATCACTTCAATACCTGCACCTTTCTTATGTGCGTTTTCACTGATGTAGCGACGCCATTGTCTTGCACCAGGCATGCTTTGAAACAAACCAAGCATGTGACGAGAGATGTGACCTAAGCTTGCACCATTTGAAAGTTCACGCTCGATGTACGGGTACATCTCTTCGACAACCTGTGAGCGCTTCTTAATTAGTGTGTCTAAACCAAAGATCTGTTGATCAACTTCAGCCAAAATAAATGGGCTATGGTAAGCCTCACGACCAATCATCACACCATCAAGGTGTTGCAAGTGCTCCTTAGTTTGCTCAAGAGTCGTAATGCCACCATTCACGGCAATCACCAGATCAGAGAAATCTTTCTTGATTTGGTATGCACGATCGTAATCTAGCGGTGGGATCTCACGGTTCTCTTTCGGGCTAAGGCCACTCAACCACGCTTTACGCGCGTGAATAGTAAATTGCTCACAGCCACCTTTTTCAGAAACCGTCGAAACAAACTTAGTTAGAAACTCATAAGAGTCTTGGTCATCGATACCGATACGCGTTTTCACGGTAATTGGAATATCAGTGACTTCTTTCATCGCTGAAACACAATCTGCCACCAACTCGGGCTCAGCCATCAAGCATGCACCAAATCGACCATTCTGAACTCGGTCTGAAGGACAACCTACGTTAAGATTTACTTCATCGTAACCGCGCTCACCAGCAAGCTTGGCACAAGCAGCAAGATCAACCGGGTTTGAACCACCGAGTTGAAGTGCAAGAGGATGTTCTTGCTCGTTATATTCTAGGAAGTCGCCCTTACCATGTAAGATCGCGCCCGTTGTTACCATTTCCGTGTACAGAAGAGTCTGCTGAGAAAGCAAACGGTGAAAGTAACGACAGTGGCGGTCAGTCCAATCGAGCATGGGTGCAACAGAAAGTCGGTTACTAGCGTATTTACTGGTTTTATTAGTGTTTGTCATGATTCAGTCTCAATTAATACTGTACAAACATACAGTGAATTACCTAGAATTAAACGGAATTACTTCCTGTAGTACCCCTCAAGTACCCCTTTAGGAGTTGGACAATGGCAAGTTATACCATCGAGACCAGAAAGCTAAAAAGCGGTGAACCAAGGTTCAAGGTAACAATCATCGTTAAAAAGAATTCGCGCATTATACACAGGGAAAGCAAAACTCTAAAAAAGAAAGCACTCGCTAAAGCTTTCGGTAAAAAAAGGGTAGCTGAACTAGAGGCTCAAGGGGTACTCAATCAGCCAAAAACAGTCCCCCTTTCGGTACTCCTCGATTTGTTCATGGCAGAACGAGATCTCTGGGACAATACAGGCCGAACAAAACGCTACGTTATTAAAATGCTTAGGGATTGCGACATCGCCCAAGTTGAGAGTAATCAACTACGAACTAGCGACTTAATCGAGCACTGTAAAAATAGAAGAGGCGCAGGAGCCAAACCCGCAACGATTTATCATGATATTGCTTACCTACGTTCTGTAATGAAAAAGTCTAAGCCTGTCTTCAACATCGACACCAATCACCAGATATTTGATGAAGCCGTCCCTGTTCTGATTGATATGGGGTTAGTCGGTAAGAGTCAGAAACGAACACGTCGCCCAACTTCTGAAGAACTGAAACTCTTAAAGCTTGGATTAGAGCAACGCGAGTCTTTTAGGCCAAACGGCACAACTCGAATTCCATTCACCGATATTCTTGAGTTCAGCATTCTCACTTGTATGCGAATAGGTGAAGTCTGCAAGCTGCGTTGGGAAGACCTCAACCAAGAACATAAAACGATACTCGTCAGAGACAGAAAAGACCCAAGGAAGAAAGAAGGCAATCACATGATAGTGCCGTTGCTTGGTGAATCATTTGAGATCGCACTAAAGCAACCAAATAAAGGTGAGCTTATTTTCCCGTATAACTCACGAAGTGTTAGCGCAGGCTTTTCAGCGTGTAAGGAACGAATTAGGTATTGAGGATTTGAGGTATCACGACTTGCGAAGAGAAGGAGCAAGCCGTTTGTTTGAAAAGGGCTACTCAATTGAGGAAGTCGCTCAAGTTACTGGGCATAGGAACTTGAACATTTTATGGCAGGTTTACACTCAGCTGTTTCCGCATAAATTACATACAAAACATCTAAAGTAAGGTTGATTTCACTTTGTTATCTTACGGTAAAATAACGTACAAATTAGTTGACTTTTTATCCTATGCAGACGAGAATCCATTTTGTACGGAGAGTGACCGTACAAAATTTTATTCATAAAATAGTTAACCAAATAGATAATATTCCATTTAGGTATATACATATAGTTGGAGTTTCCGCTGCGCGTTAAGGCGCAAGGAGTAAAAGATGAGTGCATTAAAAAAAGAGAGAGTTGAATTTCGCCTATCTGAAAGTGAAAAAAGCGCTTTAGAAGAAGCAGCGCTACTTTCAAATACTACAGTTAGTAAATTTGTATCAGAAACAACAGTAGCTAGAGCTCAAGAAGTTATTAGCGAGAGAAAAAGGTTACAAATACAAGCAAAGCAATGGGATTCTGTCATGGAAGCGTTAGAAAATCCTGCAGACCCTACAGAGCTGATGCAAGAAATTATCGGAATGTCATTGGAGGAAACTTGGACGGTAAAGATCAAAAATTAGAAGTCGAACGCTTTGATCCTGAAGCAACGTATGATTTTACGCAATTTGATTGTGGTGTGTGTTCGTTAAATGAATATTTAACGAAGAACTTAGCTAAAGAACACGAACGAAGGGTTTCAATCCCGCACCTATGTGTCACACAAGGTGAAGAAGGACAACCGAAAAGAGTTGTCGGTTATTTCACTTTAGCTAGCAGTTCGTTTGAAAAGAAACACATATCAAACAAAGAAAGACGTAAATTCCCCTATAGTTCAGTTCCTTGCATACTGCTAAGTAAAATAGCAGTATGTAAGTCTGTTCAAGGGCAGGGTCTAGGCAAGTGGCTTCTTGGTCGAGCAATCCGTCAAGCATTCCTTTCCTCAAGAGATGTAGGTGTATACGCATTATTTCTTCATGCCAGAGAAGGGCGAGAAGAGTTCTATATAAAAGCGGGGATGATCCGCTCAAAAGAACAACCTAATATGTTTATCTACTCTTTGAAGCAATATGAGAACAGTTTGAAGAAAAAACTGCTAAATTCATAAGCTTAATTAACTTCTCAGATAAGCGACCTATAATAAGGTCGCTTTTTCATGCTTGTAATCATGTTGAAGTTCAAACTTTATTTTGTTCTTTCAAGCCGAATTAATCTCTCATCCATCTTTTCCATCATCAGGCGCAGCCACTTCACATCTGTTTTGAGTGTGATACCTACACCTACACCGCTAGATAAGGCACTGACCACAGCGATTATTAGTGTTTGATACTCAGCCATTACTTGAACTCATTGCGTAGGGTTTCCCATAGGCCAAATACTATTGGAGTACTTGCGCCAATAATGCCACCGAATTGAACACCGTCTGCCGATACGCTAGCGGTGATAAGTTCAGGGTGAGCAGCTACCAAAGCAGCTCCCGCGCCAAGTAACGCTAAACCCTTTTTAGTGGAAGGAGCAGATCATTTTCTTCTGTTCACTTTCTATGACGCGGACTTAAATAACCAACTTTTCAAGTTCGATTCGGTGAGAGGCTTTTCCTTTACTGTGCTTTACCCATAAACGCTTTGGTTGGTATCCATTGGCACGGACCTCAACATCATAATTACCCTCAGGCAATCGCATACCGGCTTGGTACCTAGGCTTAATATTCATTATTCGAACCTTAAAACCCGGTTGGTTCTGTGCATTTGAATTGATGTACATAGGAAACTCCGTTTGGGCTTCATTATTGTTTTTAGCTGAACTCACCGGTTCGCTCTCAGCACGCTGAGTTAAATAACGAGCAAAAACACCATCCAACTCCGCTACCGAATGCTCCAAAGAGGCAGAAAACCCATCAGTAATACGCATACTTTTGTCTATTTGAGCGCCAAGTGGATGAATCAACGGTTGAGTATGTATCACCCAACGAACGGCATAAGAAGCCGACGGAGATAGTGTGTCACTGACTTGCTCTAAGAAAAAGCCAATCGTTGAGTCCGTTTGAGTGTACTTGGATGAAAATACATTCACAGGCACAACAAGAATAACGAATATGACGATAAACGAGCTGCCTATATTCAGAGCCTTGCTCTTCAAGTTCGGTGCTGGCCGTGGTTTATGGTAATTCATCAACACGATAAATTTTCCTGGCAGCTTAAACACCGTTAGGACAACGAGAAATAGCGATAGTCCCATTGATATTGGCGGCACAATGATAGAACGCAATGCCGCTTTGCCTTGTTCAGCATAAGGGCCATCATCAGCAAACTGAGCGCGTGACGCCTCAATATAACCTAGCCAATAATCTCTCTCACGCCTCACATTTGGAACAATAACCTGTTGGTAAAATTGCTTATTATTCCACGTCGCCATCATGGGCTCGACGTAATAACGTTCGCCCATACGATTCTTTATTTGTTGCTGAACTTCGGCTACTTTTTGAAAATAATTCCAAGATAAGTTCGGTTCAATGTCGTAACCCCGCTGCTTTGCTTCGGCATGCCAACGAGCTTTGGTGTCCTTCATAACTTTGTTTCTGACTGCATTTTTAAACACGCTAATTTGGTTTATTTGCCAATTGGAGTCTAAATGGATCCCCTTTCGATGAACTTGAGTACGAACCTTACTTGCTGTTGTAGAGTGGGAGCGAAACTCCGACATAGAGTCGATTCCCATAGGATAACCGGTCTCTTTTAAGAACTGTTTTTGCCACACTGCCAGTATTCGTGGTGTGTAATGAGCGACACTATTGGTATACGTTTTATCTTGAATGGCTTCTCCAGCTTGCCCTGTCGCCTGCTCAATACCGGCTTGGATAACTGATAAGCCTAGAGAACCGAATGCTTCCCCCCAAGATGTTTCACCTTTCGTTCGTCGAAAGGTTTTCTCTAACCAATAATCCATCGGTTGGTGGGGAATCGAGTTATCTTTTAATAAGCGTTCATAGCGATCTTCAATGCGGCTGATACAATTGGCTCTTGAGCTTCCTTTGCGTTTATAACAGCGTTCTTTATCATCAAATAGGTCAAAAATAGGTTGTGCAACTCTTTGTGCTCTCGCCTCTGCTCTCGTTAAATAGGCCTTACTCGCCTGTTGATAATCACGATACCCCGTCGCGACGGTCGACTCGACCTCTTCCCACGCTTGATTGGCCTTTTGATGGCGAGACTCTACCGTCTGATTATACGCCCCAACATGTTTTTGATATTGATGCCACGATTGCTGAACTTCACTCCGTAATACTTTATAGTTCGCATAGTGCTCATCGAAATTGGCGTTTGCTCGATTTTGAATATAACGATCCAAAATTTGAACTTTCTTATCATCAATATGACTTAAGAATGCATCATTGCTGTAAACCAACCCACCGATCAAAGCGAGAAAAGTCATTTCTGACGACTCGGTACTCGCCTCTGAGTTATAAGGGATCCCTTCGATATTAATCGCATTCATCGCTAAACTAGATCGCAGTACAGAGGAAAAGAAAGCCTCCTGTCTCTGCTTTGCACTACTCGGTTCAATCAACCATTTATCTATTACCGCCTTTTGACCAAAAAAAACCGTTGGCCAAACCAAAGCTGTAATCACGACCAACGATGAAATAGCGCGAAACTTCGTCGTGGTCAGCCATCCTTTAAGTAGAAAATCCGCAACAATTAAAGTCACCCCGATCCCTGAGATGGTTCGGCCAAATAGCTCCGTTTTATGTAATTGAGCATCACTAACATCGATTCCACCCGCAATTTCAACCAACTTGGCGTTGAAAGCGACTTCAGGAAAAAGATAAAGAAGTGAACAAAAAAACAACAAAACAGCCAACCATTTCGGCTTCTTATTATTTGTGGTTATTACGTCCTGGCTAGGAACTGGTTTCATCTTAACGCTTCCATAATTTGTCTATCCCTGTTCTCATCAAACATCATTTTTCTGTCGGCATCGAAATGCTGATCGCATCGTTACTTAAATTTAAATCTTCATCTTGAATATCAAACAGCACTGCTGGCTTCGCGCTCTGCGTTGTTTGCGTTCTTTTTTTCACACCTTTCACGCTAGCAGGCTTGGAATATGACACACTCCTAATGAGACCTCGGTTAGTGATGTAATGGCCATCTTTGAGGTAATCTATTTGTTCATAGAGTCGGTGAAAATCAGCGTCATTGGGTAGGCCAGCAACGGTTTCGCCTGCTAACGTTGTGGGTTGGTAGCCATTTGATTGAACGACAAGCTGTGGAGCAAGCTGCTGACAAATAGAGAACTTACTGGTATCCATGATCGCCTCATCTGGCAGAGGTCGACCTGCCTTAGCTAACGAGACCAATTGATCTTGGTGGTAATCCGTTCCGTTAATCGTATAAGTCACCACCTTCATGCCTTGCGCTTTCGCACGGCTGTAAATTGTCGCATATTGTCGGTAACTTCTTATATCAACATGTAATCCACTATTGGGGCCAAGTATTCGTTTTACCGTTTTAGCGGAATGTTTGGGCTTATGCTTACGATAACGCCCCTCCATAGCAAAGGCGCGATCGATATTCTTTTTATTTTTCTGATAATAATCATCAGAACCCATGCCTCGTTTTGCATCCCGCTTAAACTGAGCAACCGACGCCGAATGAGGCTCCCATACATACCCAAGATAAACACTTGAATTGATTTCCCGCATTTTTTTCAGAACGTCCATATCCATTGATGAATAAAAATAGTTTCTATAGGGGAGACTTTGTCTGGCCATTTCGTCGAGTTTAAACAAATCTTCCATGGAGCCATCTGATGTTTTTATTTCAATATTAAGGGGTTGTTCAATCGTTGCGTAATGGTACCAATCATTCACGGCTTCATTGAAATAAGCGGGACGATACCCATCTAATGTTCCGTCAGGGCTCCTTCCACTCAGAGAGTTCCACTCACTACTCTTCATACGACTCACGCGATATCGCTTACCATCACTACGAGCGGTTGCTCTTCCTGTTTCTATGTCGTGATGTACAACCCAATCTTTATCACGCGTCAGCATCACATCAATTTCTGCTCCATCAAAACCACTTACCGCCGCCATTTGAATCGCATTACGAGAGTTTTCAGCATAATTAGAGCTGCCACGGTGGGCGATAACATCAATAGGGCACTGTCCTTTGATGTAAGAGATATCCCCTCCCATGGTTTGATAAAGATTGCGCGATTTTAACGCCAACTGCATATCACGAAACATTTCTCGCCCCTCTGCTGAGTTATGATTCGAGATTAGTTTTGCATCTGCAGGTAATCCAAGCCCTCGCTCCAAGGTTGGTTGTGGTGGTGTTACTTTATCTGTAGATGAACATCCCTGAATAAAAGCAATAGTAGTGACAAGCAGCCCTCTTGAAAGCGTGGTTACACGTGAAGGTGGTGAAAACATGAGATCCTTATCCGTTGGTAGCTTATATGTGACATAACTGGGTTTCACACGCTGAGCACGACAAAGTCGGCCTCCAAGCACGGAGACCGCAAAGTGCTAATATATGATGACTCCAACCATTGATTTCGATTGTTGATATGTTGTTGGAGTGGACGTATTTAATGGTTCAATTTGATTGAAAGCAAAGGCTCAAAAACTCATAAATACAAATCATGATTACATTATTTCATCAAATAATAATTGAATAAGCCCTTGTTCATCTGGGATGTCATACCCCTTTCGACATGGATAAGCCAAACCATCTGTGAAGTTCAAAAACGAAAAGCTATTGTCTATGCTTTCGCTCCCCTCTTCATCCTGCCATGGTTCAATAGTACTGTTCTGTTTAGTCACGATATAACCACACGAATTGACAGGCATCTCGGTCTTACGATTTAAGACTATCTTATGATTGGAATTATTGTAGTGATTTACTCGAATCTTACCGGCTAACGCTAGATATATCGCCCCTGCGGCGCCCAAAAGCAAAGTATGGCCGATAACTTTACCTGTCGCACTCGCTACGGCGATTCCAACATTAGCAGTCGCACTCGCGATGCTTTGACCTCGGTTTCCATAACGGTCTGTAGAATACACGTAATCCACGCTATGTTTTCTTTCAACGCGAGCACGTTGTCTGACAGGAGTATGGTTTATGTACTCTTGACCACCAAAAGCATCAAAGTTGTGTATTAATACCGGAACACAATGATAAGTTTCTCCATTCCAGTTCACTACACGAGCCTTCATTTGCCATGGATAATACTCTTCATCTAAATATTTCTTACATAAAGCTGGTAACAAATGGCTAAGTAACGCTGTGTTGTGATCGCTCTGCGCCATGTTGTACAGTCCTTGCGTTATTGATCGGGCCTGCTCTTGATCTCCTGATCTTGCGGCAACGATAAAGAGAATGACCTCGCCCCAAAAAGTATCGTTGATCAAGTAGTCAACCGGCAAATTATCGATTTCGATTAAAGCTCGTGGAACATCTTCATCGGACAAAGCCTCCAATACTGCAGACAAGTGATGCACGCGATCTTGAGGCTTTGCAATAGGTTCGTAATATGCGTCCCATCGTTCAACAAAGGTCTTCCAACGCATTATTTTTTTAAACTCCTCAGTTACTCCTTCCGTGGTGAGTAACTTAGGTTCAATATATTTTGCAATGTGCTTTTTATGACCGTCTCGCTTTTTCATCGCCTTTGTGTAAATTTTGCTATCAGACTTGAATAAGTGCAGTGCTAAACCATAGCTTTCATACCATTCACCAAGGTTAAGATGACTACTTTCTAATGAAGCTTTAGCCAAAGCGTCAAAATGCTTTTTCATTTTATTCCCTTCCAATTTGACGACTTAAATAAAGATAAAGGCGATGACTAAAATAATAGCTGCGGCTATAGCCAGTTTGATGTATAGCTCATTTTTTTTAACTCTTGGTTCTTCCACTTCTTCAAGCTTATCCCTCATGGCCTTAAAGTCATCCAAACGTTGTTGATAACGTTTTTCTCTTTGATTATAGATGGACAACAGTTTCAGAAATGATTCTTTGTTTACTTGCTCCACAGCTTAACTCCAAGCATTTGAAATTAAAGACTAAAACTACAATACACCATGACAAGCTCATGTTGACAGGAGGGGGCAATAGTCTTCTTCTAGTCTATATTAGGCATCGATTTTATCGAATAAGGAACAATATGCGATAAGAAATGTGATTTAAAACAGCACATTATTGTAAGAAAAATTAATTGAGCTAAATTGAACTCAAATGAAGATGTCATATCAACTTTACCTCATACTTTTTTATAAACCTATTCACCAGATCTCTAATTCAACCTCATTAATCAGTTATGCCTTGAGTCACACTGTCATTTTGAGTTACCTTGTCTTATTCAAAGTCGTGGGTCACAATACGCTCTGTACCTGACTTTAATAGAAATCATTGGCTCCCAAAACGTAGTAACCTAGAAATAAGGTTTGATTAGGGATGTCCGATTGAATGGTGAAAAATTTGGACCATACATTAATAGAGCAAGTTGAAGGGATATGCGCATCGCGAGGCGTTAGATTAACACCTCAAAGAAAGCGAGTGTTTGAGCTCATCCTCTCTAATAAAAAAGCCTCCAGTGCTTATGAATTATTAGAGCAGTTGAAAGTCAGTGAACCGCAAGCCAAGCCACCTACAGTATATCGCGCTTTGGATTTCTTGTTGGAGCAAGGTTTCATTCACAGAGTTGAGTCAACCAATAGCTTCATATGCTGCTGCTCTTGCAATGCCAACAAACATTTCTCCCAACTACTGATCTGCGATAAATGTGGCACTGTGATAGAACTGCAGGACGATGCGCTTGTCACCCTACTCGCCAGTAACGCTGAGAAGCATGGCTTTCAATTGACGAATCATGTCATTGAATCGCATGGCATTTGCCAATCTTGCTCCTCCGAGATGAAAGAATAAGATTATAGAAGAACATTATGCGCGCTGAATTTGTAAACCCGTTTTTAGCTTCTTTGATGAACGTATTAAAAACGATGGCTTCTCTAGAATTGAAGCCACAAAAACCGAGAGTTAAGAAAGATGAAATCGCTCGTGGTGATGTATCCGGCCTAATTGGTATGGTGGGTACACAATCTCGTGGCTCTATGTCGATCACCTTTGATGAAGGTCTCGCTCTCGAAATCATGGAAAACATGCTCGGTGAACGACCAAACGGCCTCAACGAAGAAGTGACCGATATGGTGGGTGAAATCACTAACATGGTGACTGGCGGTGCAAAACGTATTCTTGCAGAAAGCGGCTTTGACTTCGATATGGCAACGCCAATCGTGGTTTCAGGTAAAGGCCACACGATTCGTCACAAGTGTGATGGGGCAATCATCATCATGCCTTTCTCATCTCAATGGGGTAATGCTTTCATCGAGATCTGTTTCGAATAACAGCTGTTTATTTCTAGCAGTACTGAGTATCAACTCAAAGAAGGTTGGCATCATGCCAGCCTTTTTTATTACCTGCGATTTAACCAATGCTTGCTATACAGATACAAAAGCGCCAACCCGAAGGTTGGCGTTTTTTTGGTGCTATCAACTCAATTAAGCTTTAAGCGCTTTAAATGCGTTGATTAGACCGTTCGTTGAGCTGTCGTGAGACGTTACTTGAGCATCGTCAGCAAGCTCAGGAAGAATTTGGTTTGCTAGTTGCTTACCAAGTTCTACACCCCACTGGTCGAAGCTGAAGATGTTCCAGATAACGCCTTGAACGAAGATCTTGTGCTCGTACATCGCGATTAGGTTACCTAAAGAGCGAGGGTTGATTTGCTTAACAAGAATAGAGTTCGTTGGACGGTTACCTTCAAATACTTTGAAAGGTACAAGCTCAGCCACTTCTTCAGCTGTTTTGCCAGCCGCTAGGAATTCAGCTTCCACTGTCTCTTTTGTCTTACCGAATGCTAGTGCTTCAGTTTGAGCAAAGAAATTAGACATCAACTTCTGGTGGTGATCAGATGCTGGGTTGTGGCTGATAGCAGGAGCAATAAAGTCTGATGGGATCAGCTTAGTGCCTTGGTGAATCAGTTGGTAGAAAGCGTGCTGACCGTTTGTACCTGGTTCACCCCAGATGATAGGACCAGTTTGGTATTCTACTGGATTGCCGTCACGGTCAACGAATTTACCATTCGATTCCATGTTGCCTTGTTGGAAGTAAGCAGCAAAACGGTGCATATATTGATCGTAAGGTAGAATCGCTTCTGACTCAGCGCCGTGGAAGTTGTTATACCAAATACCGATAAGCGCAAGGATAACAGGAATGTTGCTTTCAAATTCAGTTGAAGCAAAGTGGTTATCCATCTCATGAGCACCATCTAATAGCTCAACGAAGTTATCGAAGCCGATAGAAAGAGAGATAGACAGACCAATCGCAGACCATAGTGAGTAACGACCACCAACCCAGTCCCAGAATTCGAACATGTTGTCAGTATCAATACCAAACTCAGCGACCGCAGTTGCGTTAGTTGATAGTGCAGCGAAGTGTTTAGCAACGTGCGCGTTGTCACCTGCTTCAGCCAAGAACCAATCACGTGCAGAGTGCGCGTTCGTCATTGTTTCTTGAGTGGTAAATGTTTTAGATGCCACTAAGAATAGCGTTGTTTCTGGATTCAGAGGCTTAAGTGTCTCAACAATGTGAGTACCATCTACGTTCGAAACAAAGTGCATGTTTAGACGCGTTTTGTATGGCGTTAGTGCTTCAGTCACCATGTATGGACCAAGGTCTGAACCGCCGATACCGATGTTGACAACATCAGTGATCTCTTTACCGGTGTAACCTTTCCACTCACCAGAGACGATACGGTGTGTGAACAGTTCCATTTTTGCTAGTACTGCATTAACTGCTGGCATTACGTCTTTGCCATCAACCATTACTGGCTTATCGCTACGGTTACGTAGAGCAGTGTGAAGTACTGAACGACCTTCAGTCTTGTTGATTGCATCACCGCTAAACATAGCTTCAATTGCAGACTTAACTTCAGTCTCATTTGCAAGAGCAAATAGGTGCTGCATCGTTTCAGCGTCGATAAGGTTCTTAGAGTAATCCACTAAGATGTCTGAACCGAAACGAGTAGAAAAGCTCTCGAAACGCTTTGCATCTTGAGCAAATAGTTCTTTCATATCCATATCTTGAGCAGACTCAAAATGTGCAGTTAGAGCTTTCCACGCTTGTGTTTGCGTTGGGTTGATATTTTTCAACATGGTATCTATCCCGATATTACTGTAGGTTTTATTCTAGACGTCACCTAAGTGATGAATAGAACCCCCGATTAGGCGAAAGTTTATATTTTTCTATGATGACCAGACCGCATCACCACTGAAAGATTCTTTGTAATTTTTTTTCACGACGTATTATGCCGCATATGAAGAGCTGTACCTTGAGATAAATCAGGATTAGATTTCCTGACAGAAGAATCGGTACAGACTCTAGCTCTAACATAATTAAGTGTGAGCGATACCTGATAAATTCAAGTTCAAAAGATAGCGTTAAACCACTTTTTTTCCAAATACATTATAAAGGATGGCGTATGTGGATTCAGAAGACTATACACCTAAATGCACGAAAGCGTGGATTTCATCTCATTACTGATGAAATTGAACAACAGATACACGATATCAATTCTCTATCTGTTGGTTTATTACATCTTTTTATCCAACATACCTCTGCCAGCCTCACGCTAAACGAGAACGCTGATCCTACCGTCCGTACCGATATGGAGTCGCACTTTAATAAGTTTGTCCCAGAGCGAGCGCCCTACTACAGACACACCTATGAAGGTGATGATGACATGCCTGCCCACATTAAAGCATCGACACTTGGCACCAGTGTGACAATACCAATTAGCAATGGTCGTTTAGCTTTAGGAACATGGCAGGGTATTTACTTAGGAGAGCACCGAGATTGTGGTGGAAGCCGAACTGTGATTGCTACGATGCAAGGTGAGTAAACTGCTTGAAAACAAGATCTCCTTAATAAAAACAATATCTTGTTAATAAAAAAGAGTGGTGTGTTTCCACGACCACTCTTATAAAAATAGTATTTGGCCTACTGTAGGCCGAAAGGTTTAGAAGGGCTGGTTTATCATAACTCTAAAGGCCCCTTCGTCACCACCTCGCGCCAACTCAGCACGTACAACAATACCTTCCACTTGGAAACGCACCGCGCCACCTAAGCTCCATTTCATGTCCGAGTGCAGTGTTTTGATGTCGTACTCATCGGCAACGCGCCCTAATTCAGCAAACGCTACCCATTGCCACCAAGGCAAATCGTAGTAGTTTATCAGTGGGATATCGCCAAGTGGTTGCCAGTCAGGAAGTACTCGGTACTCAGCAGAATAATGAACTGCAGAGCGACCGTGATAACGACCTCCGGTATAACCTCGTAAACGATACAAGCCACCCAATCGAGCTTGCTCCGTTTCTGGTGGGCGAGCACAATCTTGCCCAGAGCAATTATCCCACGTTGGCGTGTCAGCGGTATAGAAATCAAATGCTAAAACTTGTTGATCGAATAAGTCCCCTAAAGGACCTAAAGCAAAGTACTGGCTATTTTGGAAGGTCCACTTAAGCCACAAGTCATCGTTAGACCAACTCTCTGCGCCAGTGGTGAACTCAAGGTTAGTGTGAGAACCTCTGGTCGGGTTGCGTGTGCTATCACGGTTATCCCAATCAAACGCCAAACTAAAGCCTGTTGCCTCCTCGGTATTATTTAAACCTTCCAACTCGCGAGCAGTATAAAAAGGCGTAAATAGAATCGAACTGACACCCGATTCGATTGGCGAAGCAAAGCTCACATCTTTGATTGGCTGAAAAGCACCGAGTAAACCGTGTTCTGCAACGTTGCCCCAAGGTAGCAAATACTTAAACTCAAACTGATAGTTTTGCTCTAAGCCATCAGCAATGGTTTTGTCATCGATAGATGAATCATTATCGCCTTGAGAACCAATGTAATACGGGTTGTCGTTGAAGCGCGCTTGATACATCTGAGTGCTAAACAATACGTTCTCAGACAAGGCATAGTTAAAAGCCGATAGAAAACCGACGTAACTGTCTTTGTCTGAATAGAGTGCCATACCAAACAGAGCGGCTTGAGGTTGCCAAACACCCTTTGCGACACCCGCAACCCCAAAGGTGTTACCCATGGTTTCGGTGCTGAAGTAGAAAGGAACAAAGGCTGAATCTTTTTCTTCACTCACAGCGGAAGAAGAAAAGCTGACACCGAGTAATGTCATTGCAGACATTAGCCAGCTTCGAGTCGTTCGCTTGAACATAATTTACTTATCAAGATCCATGATTACTTCACATATTCCATCGCAACACGCGAAGTCAGCTTAGTGACTAACTCGTAAGCGATAGTGCCGATATGTTCAGCCACTTCTTCTGAAGGTAAATCTTTACCCCACAGAGTCGCTTCATCGCCGACTTTATCTGCCGCATCAGGGCCTAGATCAACCGTTAGCATGTCCATTGATACACGTCCTGCGATCGGTACTTTTCGACCGTTAACGAACACTGGAGTACCGTTAGGTGCAGTACGAGGATAACCATCACCGTAACCAATCGCGATAACACCAACCTTGGTATCACGTTCACTGGTCCAGTTTCCGCCATAACCCACACTTTCACCGGCTTTCACATCGCGAACGGCAATTAGGTGTGAGGTCAGGGTCATCACAGGCAAAAATCCAAGCTCTTGCGCTGATTTATCAACAAACGGAGAGACACCGTAAGATATGATTCCCGGACGAACCCAATCAAGGTGGCTGTCTGGCCAAGCGAGTAAACCCGCAGAGGCAGCAAGTGAACGCTCCCCTTCACAACCTTTAGTAAGCGACAAGAAAAGCTCTGTCTGTTCAACGGTGGTTGCTCTATCCAGTTCATCAGCACAACCGAAGTGGCTCATGTAACGTAGAGGTTTGGCAACATTCGCACATTGATGCAAACGCTCAACAAAGTTTTGGTATTGCTCAGGGCGAACACCTAATCGGTGCATACCACTGTCGACTTTTAGCCATACCACAACGGGTGTTTCCAAATCCGCATTCTCTAGCGCGCTTAATTGCTCTTCACAATGCACCACCGTTTGAATGTTATTGGTCACCAAGATTGGCAAATCGCCCGAAGAGTAAAATCCTTCCAGCAACAAAATAGGTTTAACAATGCCACCAGCACGAAGTTGTAACGCTTCTTCAATACGCGCCACACCAAAAGCATCAGAGCTTTTTGAATGCTTGGCTATATGCAGTAAGCCGTGTCCGTAGCCATTGGCTTTCACAACAGACATGACCTTGCACTGAGGAGCCTTCGACTTTATCTGGTTCAGGTTATGTTCGAGCGCGTTTAAGTCAATGCTCGCCGTCGCCGCTTTCATGTAAGTCATTAGCGATTACTCATCATCAAATGCAGGGCCTGCATAGTTATCAAATCGGGAGTGTTGGCCTTGGAACGTAAGACGAACAGAACCGATCGGACCGTTACGTTGCTTACCAAGAATGATCTCAGCAATGCCTTTCAAGGAACTATCTGGGTTATAAACCTCATCACGATAGATGAACATGATCAAATCGGCATCTTGCTCAATCGAACCTGATTCACGCAAATCCGAGTTTACTGGGCGCTTATCAGCACGTTGCTCTAGGGAACGGTTAAGCTGAGAAAGTGCCACAACCGGAACGTTGAGCTCTTTTGCTAACGCTTTCAATGAGCGAGAAATCTCGGCGATTTCAAGAGTACGGTTATCAGATAACGAAGGTACACGCATTAATTGAAGGTAATCTATCATGATCATAGAGATACCATCGTGTTCACGAGCGATACGTCGAGCACGAGAACGCACTTCTGTTGGCGTTAGACCCGAGCTGTCATCGATATACATATTCTTCTTATCCATCAGAATACCCATACTCGACGAGATACGAGCCCAATCTTCATCATCTAGCTGACCAGTACGAATCTTGGTTTGGTCTACGCGAGAAAGTGACGCAAGCATACGCATCATCAGCTGTTCGGCTGGCATCTCTAGCGAGAATATTAAAACCGGTTTGTCTTGCTTCATCGCCGCGTTTTCACACAAGTTCATCGCAAATGTGGTTTTACCCATCGATGGACGAGCAGCAACAATAATTAAGTCAGAGCCTTGTAGACCTGCTGTTTTCTTGTTGAGGTCGTTGAAGCCAGTATCGACACCTGTCACACCATCTTGCGGCGTTTTGTATAGGATCTCGATACGTTCTAGCGTCTTCTCTAGAATGCTATCAACGTTTTGTGGACCTTCGTTTTCACTTGCACGGCCTTCGGCAATCGCGAAGACTTTACTTTCAGCAAGATCAACCAGCTCTTCCGAAGTACGACCTTGAGGGTCATAACCAGAATCAGCAATCTCATTCGCGACACCAATCAGGCTACGAACAAGTGCACGTTGCGCTACGATATCCGCATACGCATTGATGTTTGCGGCACTTGGTGTGTTTTTCGCTAAGTCAGCAAGGTAAGCAAAGCCACCCACTTCTTCAAGTTGCTCACGCAGCTCTAAATGTTCAGAGAGTGTAATAAGATCCAGAGGAGAACTTTCTTCAAGGATATCCTTTACCGCTTCAAAGATCAGACGGTGAGGACGGCTATAAAAGTCTTTGGCCACAACCTTTTCGGCAACTGTATCCCAGCGTTCGTTATCTAATAACAAACCGCCAATAACAGATTGCTCAGCTTCTAATGAATGTGGCGGGACCTTGATGGCGTCCACCTGATCGTTGGCTGATTTCTGACTTTTGGTATCCACTATGACTACACTCAATAACTAATAATGATCGTTCATTATACCCAAGAACATCCGTTTGTAATCCGATCCTATGAGTTTGTTTTATTCTTCAGGAAGAATTTACCTATTGCTGACGGAATTAACCAAGGGTAGCATTACGATCCTGCCATTCACTCACTGTATAACTAGAGGTATGCGTGTCCAAATTATTGGCTCTGAGCACTGGTCTTCTAAGCACTGGTCTCCTGAGCGCTCCGATGGCCTTAGCTGATGATGCTAAAGACTCTGTTGATGCAATCCTCGACTCTATAGTAGTTTCAGAACCTACTTCTGAGCCGATCGTCGTTGCACCGACACCTGAAGAAAAAGATATGGATATCGCACCGAGTGATACAAGTGATACAGAACTACCGAGCCCGCTAAAAACGGAAGTCGAATTTGGATATCAGTCGCATACTGGTAACTCTGATTCACGAGCGCTTAACGCACGCCTTAACGGTGAGTACACGGCTGGCCGTCATAGAACCAGTGGTGAATGGAAATACTACAACCTCTACAAAGATGGCGAAGAAGATAAAAGGCAATCGACTTACTCAGCTCAGAGTGACTACAAGTTAAGCCCTAAAACCTACCTTTACGGCAGTTTCAAAGGAGTCGACTCGAGATACAGTGCTTACTTTAAGGACTACACAATTTCGAGTGGTCTGGGTTACCAGTTTTCGAATACCGAAGAGTTTGTGTTGGAAGTCGAAGTGGGACCAGGTTTTCGTTACCAAGAACCGAACCTTGATGAGATTGATGATGATGACATCATCTTCCCAGAGATTGTTGAAGAGGCAATTTTCCGTGGCAACGTGAATACGTCATGGCAGGTGTTGAAGAATTTGCAGCTCAAGGCAGACGTGACGCTTGTCTCTGGTCACAGTAACCTAAAGTTTGATACTGAGTTAGAAGCCATCAACGATATTACTGACAATATCGCGCTGAAGATCGCTCACTCTCGCCAGTACCACGATAAAGTGCCTGAAGGCTTAAGCAAACAAGACTCTGTTCTATCGATCAACTTGCTCTTCCAGTTCTAATCTTAGGCCACCTCTAACCTTGAGAACAACTTGTTCAGCAATAACAGCTTATGGATCACCGTAAGCTTTTTACCTACTGTAGCCCTTCCTTGTACTTTCCTATATTCCAGACATAAAAAAACACCAGCCGAAGCTGGTGTTTAAAACTTTCAAAAGAAAGAATTCGTCTTGGTACTGAAATTACTCAGCTGCAACGATAGCGATTTTCGCAGTAGCAAAAACTTCAGAGTGAAGTTGGATGCTTACTTCGAATTCGCCGATGTTACGTAGAGCGCCTTCAGGTAGGCGTACTTCGCTCTTAGCTACTGCAACACCTGCCGCTGTAATAGCGTCAGCGATGTCACGAGTACCGATAGAACCGAATAGTTTACCTTCGTCACCAGCTTTAGAAGCGATTGTAACGCCTTCTAGAGTGTTAACGCTCTCTGCACGAGCTTCAGCAGCAGCTAGTTGCTCAGCAACTTTAGCTTCTAGTTCAGCACGACGAGTTTCGAACATAGCAACGTTGTCTTTAGTTGCCATAACTGCTTTACCCTGTGGGATAAGGAAGTTACGAGCGTAACCAGATTTAACGTTTACTTGGTCGCCAAGGCCACCTAGGTTACCGATCTTATCAAGTAGAATAACTTGCATTATCTTAGTCCTCTTAAACTATTATTAACTATTACCGATTACTGATGCTTGTCAGTGTACGGTAGTAGAGCTAGGTAACGAGAACGCTTGATAGCGCGAGCTAGTTGACGCTGGTACTTAGCGCTTGTACCAGTGATACGGCTAGGTACGATTTTACCAGCTTCAGTGATGTAGTTTTTAAGAGTTGCTACGTCTTTGTAGTCAATCTCTTGTACGCCTTCTGCAGTGAAACGGCAGAATTTACGACGACGGAAGAAACGAGCCATGGGCTATCTCCTGATCTTAAATTTAGTAAAGCGGTCTTTCACAATTATCGAAATAACTATCAATGACCTAAAACAAGTTGAGAATTTTTTAAGGCGTTAAGCCAAAAAAGAATTACTCAGCAGCTGCTTCTGGTTTAGCTTCTGTACGCTCTTCGCGACGAGGAGCACGCTCTGCACGCTCTTCTTTTTGCTTAAGCATAATAGATTGCTCAGTCACAGCGCCTTTAGTGCGCATGATCATGTTACGTAGAACTGCATCGTTGAAACGGAAAGCAGTTTCTAGCTCGTCAATCACTTCTTGACCAGCTTCAACGTTCATAAGAACGTAGTGAGCTTTGTGAAGCTTGTTGATTGGGTAAGCCATTTGACGACGACCCCAGTCTTCTAGACGGTGGATAGTACCGCCAGCTTCAGTGATAGAACCAGTGTAACGCTCGATCATGCCAGCAACTTGCTCGCTTTGATCAGGGTGAACCATGAATACGATTTCGTAATGACGCATTTGGTTGCTCCTTACGGATTATTAGCTTCCACGAGTGGCCCGGTCGTCCAGAGGAAGCAAGGAACTAAAGATAAATGACCGAGTTTTAAGGACGGCAAATGTTATAGAAAGAACCCGGTATTGGCAAGCGCTATTTGGTGAATAATGAAACAGTTTTTCTGTCGCCATCTAGCCATCCGACAAACCGATGGATTTTGCTATAACAGCCTAAAAAGAAACGCCCACCAGCAAGTGGTGAGCGCTAATAAATTCATAGACTTAAAGCAGCGTTAACGCATTACTGAGCTAAACGCTGTCTTACCGCTTCGAACAGGCAAATACCCGACGCCACAGAAACATTTAAGCTCGATACGCTACCTGCCATTGGAATCTTAATCAGATCATCGCAAGTTTCACGAGTTAAACGACGCATACCGTCACCTTCTGCACCCATAACTACCGCAAGAGGACCCGTTAGCTTCGCTTGATAGATATCATGCGTTGCTTCACCTGCCGTACCCACAAACCATACGCCCTGCTCTTGCAGTGCACGCATTGTGCGAGCTAGGTTGGTTACGCGCACGAGAGGAACCGTTTCAGCTGCGCCACATGCAACCTTGCTTACCGTTGCTGTTAACGGCGAAGAGCGATCTTTAGGTACGATAACAGCAGCGACACCTGCGGCATCCGCGTTACGTAGACAAGCGCCTAGGTTATGAGGGTCTGTTACGCCGTCTAGAACTAACAGCAAAGGCTGTTCGTGCTGCGCTAGGATATCGTCTAGGTGAGTTTCATTAAGCTGCTTAGCAGGCTTCACCTTAGCAATAAGACCTTGGTGATTCGCACCTTGTGCTTTTTCATCCAACGGCTTACGACCCATCTGTTGAATCGACACACCAAACTGTTGCAGTTGGTTCAGTAATGGAAGAAGACGCTCGTCTTGGCGACCTTTCAATACATACGCTTCGATAAAACGTGCAGGATCTTTTTCTAGTACGGCTTTCACCGCGTGAATACCGTAAATAAATTCGTTACTCATTGTCTCAAGTTACTCTTATTGCTCAGAGAAGAATGACATCAATGCCGATGCATCCCTCTCTGTGTTGTTCATTTCGAGAGTAGCGTCTTACGCCTGATACTCTCGCATTAAATTAAATCAGTTAGGCGCTAAACCTGATTAGCAGAGCGCCTTATTTAGCCTTAAGATCTATCAGTCTTAAGAGTTATCAGCCTTTGGCTTACGGCTTGCAGCACGCTTTTTCTTAGCGCGAGCTTTAGCAGCACCGGTTTTATTCGCTGGCTTTTTCTTCTTAGCAGGGCCTTCGCTGCTTCCGTCAGGTCGCTTAGTTGGCTCAACCATAGGCTTCGCTGATACACCTGGCTTATTACTCTTCACTGCTGAGCGCTTCTTGCTTTTCGCCTTTTTCATCGCTTCTGCTGCACGCTTCTTGGCTGTTTTGCCTTTGCCACGCGGCTGACGATCAGTGTCTTCTAAGTCAAAGTCGATTTGGCGAGTTTCTAAATTAACCGCAGAAACCTTCACTTTAACCGAATCACCCAAGCGGTAGATATTACCTGAGCTTTCACCCACTAGACGCTGACCAACAGCATCAAATTGGTAGTAATCATTCGCTAGCGCTGAGATGTGTACCAAGCCATCAATGTGCAGTTCAGTTAGACGAACAAAGAAGCCAAAACCAGTCACGTTGGCAATCACACCATCCATCACCTCACCGACATGGTCTTGCATGTATTCACACTTCAACCAATCGTTTACTTCACGCGTTGCGTCATCAGCACGACGTTCAGTCATTGAACACTGCTCGCCGTAGAAGTCCATATCATCGAAAGTGTAGTGATAACCACCAGTTGGCGTCCAACGTTCGCTGTTACGACCTTCTTCTTTCGCAATAAGGTACTTAATCGCACGGTGCAATAGCAAATCTGGGTAACGACGAATTGGCGAGGTAAAGTGAGCATAGCGTTTAAGAGCTAAACCAAAGTGACCCGCGTTATCCGCGTTGTATACCGCTTGCTTCATTGAGCGTAGCAGCATAGTTTGGATTAATTCACGATCTTCACGTTCATTAATCTGTTGCATCAGTTGTGCATAGTCTACTGGTGATGGCGACAGACCACCTTCCAGTGTTAAACCTAATTCACTTAAAAAGCTCTTGAAGCCCATTAAGCGCTCTTCGCCCGGAGTTTCGTGAACACGGTACAGCGCAGGCTCTTTCGCTTTTTCTACGTAAGATGCCGATGCGATATTCGCAAGAATCATACATTCTTCGATGATCTTGTGTGCATCGTTACGAATTACTGGCTCAATACGGTCAATCTTACGATCAGCATTGAAGATAAACTTAGTTTCTACCGTTTCAAATTCAATCGCACCACGTTCGTCACGCGTTTTCTTAAGCACCTTATACATCTTATGAAGCTCTTCAAGATGTGGTACTTCAGGTTCGTAACGCTCACGTAATTCTTCATTGCCATCTAAGATCGCGCCTACTTTGTTATAAGTAAGACGAGCATGAGAATTCATTACCGCTTCGTAGTGCTTGTAGCCTGACAGTTTACCTTTGTCTGAGATAGTCATCTCACACACCATACATAAACGGTCTACCTGAGGGTTCAATGAACACAAACCATTTGAAAGCACTTCTGGCAGCATTGGCACGACTTGTGACGGGAAGTATACCGAGTTACCACGGTTAATCGCTTCTTTGTCTAGCGCTGTATCTGGGCGAACGTAGTAACTTACGTCAGCAATCGCTACCCATAGACGCCAGCCGCCGCCTTTCTTCGCTTCACAGTAAACCGCATCATCGAAGTCACGCGCATCTTCACCATCAATGGTAACCAATGGCAGTTTACGCAGGTCTACACGTCCTTCTTTTGCTTCTTCAGGAACATGCTCACCTAGGTTTTCGATTTGCTTATCTACCGCTTCAGGCCACTCTTGTGGGATCTGGTGAGTACGGATCGCAATCTGCGTTTCCATACCCGGCGCCATGTTTTCACCAAGAACTTCGGTTACTTTCCCCATCATGTTACGAGAACGACCACCGCGATCCGTAATTTCAATCACAACCACATTACCCATTCGAGCACCGCCTTTATGCTCAGTAGGGATCTGGATGTCGTGACTAATACGCGAATCATCAGCAACAACGTAAGAATGGCCGTACTCTAGGAAGAAGCGACCAACAAGTGGCGTTTTACGCTCTTCAAGCACACGAACCAAGCGACCTTCACGACGGCCACGCTTACTGTTGTCAGTAGGCTGAACCAATACGTAATCACCGTGCATGATGGTTTTCATCTGATGATGCGGCAGCACGATATCATTGTCTTTACCCACACTGCCGTCTGGGCGAACCCAACCATGACCGTCTTTATGACCAATCACATAGCCTTTGATCAGTTCCATCTTCTCAGGCAATGCGTAGCACTGACGACGAGTAAAGATAAGCTGTCCATCACGCTCCATTGCACGTAAACGACGACGCAGCCCTTCATATTGTTCCTCTCCAGCAAGACCCAAAGCTTCGAATAGATCGTTGCGGTTCATCGGAATATTCGCGTCTGTTAAAAACGAAATAATGAACTCTCGGCTTGGTACTGGGTTATCGTAATTTTTCGACTCTCGGTCGGCAAAAGGATCAACAGTGGTTGTCGCTGTCGTATTTTCTGACGTTGGTGTGTTTTTTGACATAGGCGGGCCTGCTTAAGCAAGGAAGGTATATACCCCTAGTATATCTGATGCTAGGGGTAAGCTACAGATATGCTTTAGAAAACACTCAAATAACCTCAGATTGATACATATCTTCACTTTGTGAAACATCGCTTCATAGACGTGGATTATCATCAAAACTTCAAGCAAACGATAAAACAAACGTTTGCGCCATGAATGAAATACACTATTATCCACGCACTTTACCAACTCCTGTTCTGGGTATGATATGAAACTAAAACGCACTTTATTGGCTTCAGCTATGGCGAGCCTAGCGCTGTTCCCATTCGCAAGTTCGGCAATGGAAAAGGCTGACCTGATGATTACCGATGCGATGGTTCTAACCATGAACCAAGACAAAACGGTTTATGAAAGCGGTACTGTTGTCGTCAAAGACAACAAAATCATTGCGGTTGGAGATGCTTCACTAGAAAAGCAGTACCAAGCTAAGCAAGTGTTAGACGTTGATGGCGATATCGTTATGCCAGGTCTCATCAATACCCATACTCATGTATCAATGACAGTTTTCCGTTCGTTGGCCGATGATGTGCCAGATCGCCTGCACCGTTACATCTTTCCGCTAGAGAAGAAGCTAGTATCGCGAGACATGGTACGCATTGGTGCGAACCTAGGTAACGTTGAAATGGTGAAAGGCGGTGTGACAACTTACGCCGACATGTACTACTTCGAAGATGAAGTCGCAAAAACCGTCGATAAGATCGGTATGCGTGCCATCCTAGGTGAAACGGTGATTAAGTTCCCTGTAGCCGATGCGGCCAACGCCGAAGAAGGCATTAAGTACGCGTTGAACTTCATTGAAGAATACAAAGATCACCCGCGAATCACACCAGCGTTTGCACCGCATGCGCCTTACACCAACACCACAGAGATCCTGCAGAAAATATCTAAGCTCTCCCTAGAGTTAGATGTTCCAGTAATGATTCACCTTGCAGAATCACACCGTGAAGAAGAGAAAATCGCAGAGCGTTCTGATGGATTGTCCCCGGTTCAATACATGGACAGCATTGGCGCACTCAACAAGAACTTGGTGGGTGCACACATGATCCTCGTTGACGAACATGATATCGAACTGGTGAAGAAATCGGATATGGGTGTAGCTCATAACATGAGTGCTAACATCAAGTCAGCAAAAGGTGTATCACCTGCCCTTAAGATGTATGACGAGAACGTGCGTATCGGTTTAGGTACTGATGGCCCAATGTCTGGTAACACACTGAGCACCATTGATGAGTTCAACCAAGTCGCTAAAGTTCACAAGCTAGTTAACAAAGATCGTGCTGCGATGCCGCCGATCAAAGTGATCGACATGGCGACCATGGGCGCAGCAAAAGCGCTGCACATGGAAGATAAGATCGGCTCTCTTGAAGCAGGCAAACTGGCTGACATCATAGTGATCGATACTAAGGCGCCAAACATGGTTCCAGTCTACAACCCATACTCAGCACTGGTGTACTCAGCTAACTCAGGCAATGTTCGTCACTCCATCGTTGATGGCAAGATCATCATGCAAGATCGCGACATGCTAACGGTAGACGAAGATAAGATTCGTCAAGAAGCACTCGATTTCACCAAGGCTGTTCGTGAAACGGTGATTGAGTCTGGTGAGGTGGTTCAATAACGCTACCGAATTAGATAAACGGTTTTCCGTTCAGATCAAAAAAGGCCTCGCTGATGAATCTCAGCGAGGCCTTTTTAATACGAGTTTTTTAGATGATTAACGAGTGCAGTCATTAATCATCATTGCTCATTCAATAATCTGTCTTACCAGAACAAGTCTCGACGCTTTGCTCGAGCAATAATATTGTCTGGCATTCTCTGTTCCAGACCGCTACGAAGCACAGTGATACGTCTGTGTTGTCTTTGGTCTGCGGTTACCGAATTATACAACCAACGGTAAGCATCTTCATAATCCAATGGGCTACCGTAGTCACGTAACAAGAGTTCCGCTAAGTGAATGCTCGCACTTAAGTTACCCATCGAGGCTGCTTCACGTAGATACGGAATCGCACGCTCTTTGTCTTGTTGTACCAAAGTACCACGAGAGTAATAACGACCTAACTGCTCTAATGCAGCGGGTAAACCTTGATGTGCCGCGTTCTCCATATAGTAAAGGCCAAGCTCTACATCTTGTGGAACACACACACCCCAAGCCAACATATCACCGTATAAAAACTCATAAGAAGGCAAGCTAATACGCGTTGCGCGAGCAACGATATCTTCAACTAACTGGCACTTATCAGCTTTCACTCGCTCTAGATGTTGATTATTTTCGATTAAATTAATCAGTTCAGCTTCTGTATATATTGGAACGGGCTCTCCCACATCAGCCAAATTAGCATGACTCAAGGGTGAACTCAGCGCCATTATTAATGAAGCTGCCACAATTCGTAGCTTCATACCTGCACTCTATTATCTGTCGCTAAAGTTATCTATTGAGGAATGCAGAGGATTTCTACACGCACAAAACAGGGTGAACTTCACTTTCCATGATATCTGTATCGGCAATAACCCCGACGGCTTTAGACAAAACTTGCCGCTAATGGGCAATATTTTGCCTGATGACGCTTAAAAGATCACCATCAAAGAGTGAACGGCTAAATTGCAGGTATTAAAAAGCCGACTTAATAAAGTCGGCTTTTAGAAAACTATTTTATTATCAAAGCACTGTTCGTGCCTGGTAATCACTCAGCAGGCATTATGCGCCGTATGGGTGAACCTTGATGATAGTTTCGTTACGATCTGGGCCAGTTGATACGATATCAATTGGAACGCCAGTTAGGTCTTCGATACGCTTGATGTAATCTAGAGCAGCTTGTGGAAGCGCGTCGATAGATTTAGCACCAAATGTGTTTTCAGACCAACCAGGCATTGTTTCGTAGATTGGCGTCGCTTCTTCGAATGACTCAGCAGCCATTGGAGAAACTTCTAGGATAGAACCATCTTTCATCTTGTAACCAGTACAGATTTTTAGTTCTTCTAGGCCATCTAGAACGTCTAGTTTAGTTAGACACATACCAGATAGAGAGTTGATTTGGATTGCACGACGCATAGCAACAGCATCGAACCAACCAGTACGACGTAGACGACCAGTTGTTGCGCCAAACTCGTGACCAACATCGCCTAGGTGTTTACCAACTGGGTCTTGCTTCTCAAGGCCATCGTATAGCTCAGTAGGGAATGGACCTGAACCAACACGAGTACAGTAAGCCTTAGTAATACCAAGGATGTAACCGATGTGACGAGGACCGAAACCAGAACCTGCAGCAACACCACCAGCAGTCGTGTTAGAAGACGTTACGTATGGGTAAGTACCGTGGTCGATATCTAGTAGCGTACCTTGAGCACCTTCGAACATGATCTTGTCGCCGCGCTTACGTGCTGCGTCTAGTTCGTCAGTTACGTCGATAACCATCGCAGTTAACATATCTGCGTAGCTCATCGCTTGCTCAAGAACTTCTTCGTAGCTTACTGTTTCAGCTTTGTAGAAGTGCTCTAGTTGGAAGTTGTGGAATTCCATCACTTCTTTTAGCTTCTCAGCAAATGCTTCTTTATCGAAAAGGTCGCCAACGCGTAGACCGCGACGAGCAACTTTATCTTCGTAAGCAGGACCGATACCACGACCCGTTGTACCGATAGCTTTAGCGCCACGAGCGATTTCACGCGCGTTGTCGATTGCAATGTGGTACGGAAGAATTAGAGGACAAGCTTCAGAGATGAAAAGACGTTCACGTACTGGAATACCGCGATCTTCAAGAGGCTTCATTTCTTTTAGAAGTGCGTCAGGCGATAATACTACACCGTTACCAATAACACATTTAACGTTATTACGTAGGATGCCTGATGGAATTAAGTGAAGAACGGTTTTTTCACCGTCAATTACAAGTGTGTGACCTGCATTGTGACCGCCTTGGTAGCGAACCACGTATTTTGCATCTTCAGTTAAAAGGTCAACGATTTTACCTTTACCTTCATCACCCCATTGGGTGCCTAGAACGACTACGTTATTTCCCATCTTTCCAATTTCTGTTGCTAATTAAAAATGGATTCTAGCACTGAATCACACTTCTTGCAGTCACTTTTTGTTCATAAACGTTAACGCTGTACAAAAATAAACCAGCCATAACTGGGGGCAGATGTGTAAAGATACTGATATCATTGCTTTTTTACAGATAAAAGGCAGAACCATGTCTCAATCAATTTGGCTCGCTATTGGGCTCGTACTTATTGTGGAAGGGCTCGGCCCCTTGATTGCACCCAATGGCTGGAGAAACATGGTCGCGCAACTGAGCGAGCAACCAGACACGCAACTGCGCCGCATTGGAGGCTGTCTTGTGGTGGCTGGAGCGGTTATCGCTTTCATGACCTACCGCTAGGTTTCTATAAGTAGAACGCTGTTAAGCGCCTTCCCTCGCGCCCCAATAGTGAATCCACAAACATGTCTCCTCCTGAAAGAAGTCATAGAAAACAAAAAGGCTCCCACAATGGGAGCCTTTTAAGTTTTAACGTATTTTGCTTATTAAGCTAAGCATTCGCTAACGCATCAGCTTATTTTGCTGGAGCGCCGCTTGCTTGATTCATGTATTGGAAGAAGTCAGTCTTCGGATCCAGTACTAGAATGTCGCTCTTATCGCTAAATGATGTCTCATAAGCTTGCAATGAACGCATGAAGCCGTAGAACTCAGGATCTTTGCTGAACGCATCAGAGTAGATCTTCGCTGCTTCTGCATCCGCATCACCACGAGTGATTCGAGCTGTACGGTCAGCTTCAGCAAGAACTGTTGCCACTTCTAGCTCAGCTTGAGCACGGATAACTTCCGCTTTCTCACGACCTTGAGAACGGTGTCTACGAGCAACCGATTCACGTTCTGCACGCATACGGCGGTAGATAGATTCACTGATTTCGTCAGGAAGGTTAATCTTCTTCATACGAAAATCAACAACTTCAACACCTAAATCAGCCATCGCACTTTCTGCCGTTCCAGACAAAACGTTTTCCATGATCTTATCGCGTTCGCCATCAACTTCTAGTGCTTCTGCAGCCGCTACCGTTGTGACGACTTCGCTATCAGCAGAGTCTGGCAGGATGTCCTTGTTGCGAGGGCCTGACACGATCTGCTTAATTTCACGAGAACCAATTTCAGAACGAAGAACATCTGTCACTTTACGCTCAAGAAGTGCTTCTGCCGTCATGATATTACCGCCACCGGTACTCAGATAGAAACGTCCAAAATCAGCAATACGCCATTTTGCGTAAGTATCAATTAGAACGTCTTTTTTCTCTGATGTTACGAAACGGTCAGAACGGCCATCCATCGTTTGAATACGAGCATCAAGTACTTTTACGCGATCAAACATCGGTAGTTTAAAGTGCAGACCTGGTTCATAGATTCGTGATACGCCGTTGTCATCGAGAACTCGACCAAAACGAATTACCATGCCACGCTCACCTTCTTGAATCACAAACACTGACATCAATAGAAGGGCAATCGTCACAACTAATACAGGGATCATTAATTTACGCATTATTAGTATCTCCCTTGGCGTGAACTGTCTGAACGAGTTTGAGTGCTAGGCTTTGGATCCGCTTGAGTTTCTAACTCAATTTGATCGTAAGTTGATGATGCTTTTGCAGGGCGAGAGCCCGACTGAGAACCACCTTGTGCGCCTAGCTTATCAATTGGTAGGTATAGCAAGTTACCGCTTGATTCAGAATCAATCAGGACTTTCGATGTGCTTGAGTACACTTTTTCCATTGTATCTAGGTACATACGGTTACGTGTTACTTCAGGAGCAGCTTGGTATTCAGGTAGCAGTTTCTCGAATTGAGCAACTTGACCTAGAGCACCATTAACTGTGCGCTCTGAGTAACCCACCGCTTCTTTCTTCAAACGCTCAGCACGACCTGTTGCTTTTGGAAGAATGTCATTTCGGTAAGCTTCAGCTTCACGTTCAAAACGCTCTTCATCCTCACGAGCCGCGATAGCATCATCAAATGCATCTTTCACTTGCTCAGGTGGACGTGCTGACTGGAAGTTCACGTCAACAATCAGAATACCCATGTCGTAGCTATCAATAATACGGTTCAACGTTTCTTGAGTGCTTTGACGAATCTGCTGACGACCACTTGTCAGGATACTATCCATTAGTGAGTCACCAATTACCGCACGAAGCGCAGAATCGGTTGCTTGGCGTAAACTGTCGTCTGCATTCGTTACACGATACAAGTACTTGTATGGGTCAGAAACACGGTATTGAACACCCATTTCAACGGTCACAACGTTTTCATCTTTCGTTAGCATCGTGCCAGCAGCACGTAGAGAACGAATCGCTTGAACGTTTACTAGTTGCTCATCACTGATTTCATCGATGAAGCGTGGGTGCCAGTTAAGACCAGGTTCTTCGATACGGTCGAACTGACCCAGTCGAAGTACTACTGCTCTTTCTGCTTCGCCAACGGTGTAGAAACCAGCGAAGAACCAGATAGCAATAGCAATAACGGCAATGACACCAAAGCCAATTGCACCGCCACCACCAATAGATGGCCCGTTACCGTTGCCACCCTTTTTACCAAACTTGCCACCTAACTTTTGACTTAGTTTATTAAACACTTCGTCTAGATCTGGCGGTCCTTGATCTCGGCCGCCGCGATTATTTTTATTACCCCAAGGGTCATTATCGCGGCCGTTATTATCGCCGTTGTTGTTATTTCCAGGCTCATTCCACGCCATTAGAAAGCTCCATCATTTGATATGACGTTATACTGTAGCAGTCTCTTTGGTAACGATAAAGTCACCTAAGAGCGCCCCTTCTCTTTTTTCAAGTTTAGACCAATCTATTTGTTGCATTCGGATATCTATCAACAAGTTACCATTTTCATCATACTCTTCCTGTTGAATACATTTCATCTCGAAGAATAAGCTGCGAATGCGACCCTGATGTTGATGTGGAATACACAACCGGAATTGAACCATCTGGCTAGCTAAACGCTCAGTTAAAGCTTCAAACAGTAGCTCAATACCTTCTCCTTCCATTGCAGAAACCCAAACAGCGCGAGGTGCGCCCTCTTCGTCTCTTTCAATTCGAGGTTTTTGGTCTTCCATGCAGTCAATTTTGTTCATGACTACAAGGGTTGGCACTTCATGAGCATCGATTTCTTCTAATACTTCATGAACAGCCTGAATGTTCTCACGAAAACGGTCATCACTGGCATCAACAACATGTAACAAAATGTCAGCTTCCTGCGTCTCTTGTAATGTTGCCTTGAACGCAGCGACCAAGTCGTGTGGTAGATGACGGATAAAACCTACGGTATCTGCGAGAATTGCAGGCCCGACATCTGCCAAATCAATCTTACGTAGTGTTGGGTCTAGGGTTGCAAACAGTTGGTCTGCCGCATAAACACCAGCACTTGTGATGCGATTGAAAAGTGTTGATTTCCCTGCGTTGGTATAACCAACCAAAGAAATTGTTGGGATTTCAGCTCGATTACGAGCACGTCGTCCTTGTTCACGCTGCTTAGCGACTTTCGCTAAACGACGTAGTATTGCCTTTATACGGTCACGCAACAAACGTCGATCGGTTTCCAGTTGAGTTTCACCTGGACCACGAAGACCAATACCACCTTTCTGCCTTTCAAGGTGAGTCCAACCACGAATCAGTCGAGTAGAGATATGACGAAGCTGAGCGAGCTCAACTTGTAGCTTACCTTCATGAGTTCGCGCACGTTGTGCAAAGATATCTAAGATCAAACCCGTGCGATCAATCACACGACATTTACACAATTGCTCGAGGTTGCGCTCTTGGGCAGGAGAGAGGGAGTGGTTAAAAATCACAATTTCAGCACCGGTTAGCTGAACAGCTTGTGCGATTTCTAGGGCTTTACCTTCTCCAACGTAGTATTTAGGGAGTGGGGATTGTCGGCTACCAGTAATCACTTGTAGCGTTTCTACCCCCGCTGAGGAGACCAGCATTTCACATTCGCTTAGATCTTCCCATTCTCCCTCTTGCGTGAAGTTGATATGAACAAGTACGGCTCGCTCGCCGGATTCATAACGGTCAAACAAGCAACCAACTCCTTATTACAGCGCAAGCTGTACAAATTGAACGATTAATCTTCAGTCTTCTCTGGACGATCAGATGGCGTGCGTTGCTCGCCGCTGTGGTGACTAACTGCGCGAGCAGGTACCACAGTAGAAATCGCATGCTTGTAAACCATTTGGTTTACTGTGTTCTTCAATAAGATCACGAATTGATCGAAAGACTCGATCTGACCTTGCAGCTTAATGCCGTTAACAAGATAGATAGAGACTGGAATGCGCTCACGACGGAGTGCATTTAGGAATGGGTCTTGTAGCGATTGCCCCTTAGCCATTTTATTTTCCTTATTTGTATTTTGTTGTAATTATTTAGCTAGTGGTGCACAAAAAGGTGCGGCCTTTGCATCTGAGCTAAATGAATAAAAAAACTCCGTTGTTATTGAAAGGCTGTGATTTTTAAAAGCCTCAATAACGGATCCTTTCCAGAGTATATTCACGCAAAAGCGATCACATTATACACAGCAATACTAATCAGATGCTATTGCATCTGAAAGAGTTTCTAACGCTTGATCAATGTTTTCGCTATCTAACCAAGTTAAATCATCCCAACTGCGCAACCAGGTGATTTGTCGCTTGGCCAACTGACGGGTTGCACAGACACCACGGAAAACCGCTTCGTCTAAATCACAATTACCGTCTAAATAATCCCACATCTGCCTATAACCAACGCATCGGATCGATGGCAGTTCAGGGTGAAGATCTTCTCTGGCGTACAACGCCTTCATTTCATCTTCAAATCCCGCTTCTATCATCTTCTCGAAACGCAGCTCAATGCGGCGATGGAGTTCAGTCCTTTCCTTGGGAGCTATTGCAAATTGTTTTACACGAAATGGCAGGCTATCGCCTTTCGTTTGAGTTAGCTCTGTTAATGTTTTACCCGAAATTCGGTAAACTTCCAATGCCCTTGAAAGCCTTTGTGGATCATTTGGGTGTATTCTTTCAGCGGATACGGGATCTATCTCTCTTAATTGATCGTGCAATGCCTGCCAACCCTGTTCAATAGATTCCGCTTCAATCTTCTTACGAATCTCTTGATCCGCTGCTGGTAATGGCGATAAACCTTCCAACAATGCTTTGTAGTACAGCATTGTGCCACCAACAAGTAGCGGGATTTTGCCTTCCGCTACAATCTTATTCATTTCATTGATCGCATCACGACGAAAATCTGCCGCAGAATACGCTTCGCTTGGATCCAAAATATCAATCAAGCGATGAGGCGCGAGCGCAAGCTCTTCCGCATCCGGTTTAGCGGTACCAATATCCATGTCTTTGTAGATCAATGCCGAATCGACACTGATGATCTCTACAGGGTATTTCTGACGTAAGCGGATAGCTAAATCTGTTTTTCCTGACGCCGTTGGGCCCATTAAAAACAACGCTAAAGGTAATTTTTCAGTCATGATATTTTGTATTTGCTTCTCTGTTTTAGCGCTTTTTAGCAAAGGGCTTTGTGTCGCGACGTATTCAGCTAAAAAGACAAAGGTCGTCGCGAAAAAATTAAACCGTAAACGCGGCTATAGTCGCTGAAAAGTCGATAGGATTAACAAACTCTGGATCATCTAATGGAAGTAGACCATGCCAAAGTTGTTCTAGTTCCCCAACTAGTTGAACCGCTTCAGATAAAGTGTAGTCGCTTTTTACTTGTGCGGTTTGAATCCCGATCCAGTTAACCAAAGCTGACAACATGTCATTAGGTTGCTTCACTGCACCCTGGGCATTTATTGAAGCCGCGTAAGATAACAGATCTGGGATCAAAATTTGTAAGTTTTGCTGCCTTAAAGGAGAAGGCACGCCCATCACCATTACCGCCTCGCTGTTTCGCGCCTTAAGCTCAATCCCCAGTAATGCCAGAGTTTGACTCAGCGCCTTAGCAACTTCGACAAGTTCACTACCCAGCTTAATCGATAAAGGCACCAATAACGGTTGGCTTTTTAACGCGCCACCTCGAGTATCAAGCTGACCAACAACACGTAATAATTCAGCCTTAGCTAAGGAAACCAAAACACAGCCATTCTTGTTGCCCATCACGAGATATTGACGTTCAACAACCGAGACCGCTTTCCCCAAATCCGTCACTGCTGCTCTTGGCTTTAAATGAACAGGATTCTGTTGAGCAGGCTTAGCTTCTTTATTTTCTTTATTTTCTTTATTTTCTAAGTTGTCTCTGGTTTCTACTGGTGCCACATGCTCTTGAGAAGATGAAGGCTGTACAACTTGATCATCAAAATCAGGCGTTTTCAAAAGCTCTTTATAGGCTTTCACTTCTCGCTTAGAGGGCGCGGGTTCACCATGATGTTGGTGTGGCTCTTTCTCTTTTTTAGGTTCAGGTCGAGACTCTATCCACTCTTGGCGAGAGGAACCGGTAAAACTGCTGTCACTAGTAGCCGAGCTTCGGCCAGCAGATGAACTTGGACTGGTTGATGAGCTTGGGCTAATTGATGAAACATAGTGTCGCCCACCATCATTAACGCTGTGTTGAGGCTTATCAAAAGCGTGCTCTGATTCTGCTTTTCTCGGGTAGGCAGGCGTTTGCTCAATAGCGTGTCGCACCCTATCCGAAACTTGGGTTTGATCCGAACTGCTAGGCATTACGCTTTCTGGCTCAGCGAAACTTGCAACACCATCAACTGCAGAGCTCGTACTATCTTGCTGATGATGAATCACTTCTGACTGATGAAAAGCCGACTGATTGATTGGTGCAGCATCGATCTGCTTGCTCTGCGCTAAACCATCACTCAATGCTTGGTAAATAAAGTCATGCACAAGGCGCGCTTGATGAAAACGCACTTCATGTTTTGCAGGGTGGACATTCACGTCCACCTGATGTGGGTCGAGTTCAATGAACAACACATACGTCGCGAATTGGTCTGGACGCAGGCTGGTTTCGTAGCTTTGACGAATCGCATGGTTGATCAGCTTGTCACGCATCATACGACCATTCACATAGCAGTATTGCAGGTCGCTTTGTTGTCTTGCTCCTTCTGGCGTGGTGATCCAGCCATGAAGTTTTAGGCCTTGATGCTCAAGTTCGATCTTAAGCATATGACGAACAAAAGGATTGCCACATACCGCAGCGATTCGCTTTTCTGCTTGAACTTGTGTTTTTGCAGCGCGGTACTGACGAATCATCTTGCCGTTATGACGAAGGTTGATCGTCACATCAAAACGACTCAATGCGATGCGTTTAAGCAACTCATCAATATGGGTGAATTCAGTTTTCTCGGTGCGTAAGAATTTGCGGCGTGCTGGCGTATTAAAGAACAGGTCCAACACCTCAACCGAAGTGCCAATAGGATGCGCCGCAGGCTGCAGTTTCACCTGCATATCACGGCCTTCACTGTGTGCTGCCCAAGCTTGATCTTGAGTGGCAGGGCGTGACGTCATGGTTAAGCGCGCAACCGAGCTAATACTCGCCAGCGCTTCACCACGGAAACCGAGGCTGACGATCGCCTCTAGGTCATCAAGAGTGTGGATTTTGGAGGTAGCATGACGACTCAGTGCCAAGGCAAGCTCATCTTTTACGATGCCTTTACCATTGTCACGAACGCGGATCATCTTGGCGCCACCTTTCTCGATATCAATATCGATACGAGTGGCACCCGAATCCAAACTGTTCTCAACCAACTCTTTTACAACAGAAGCGGGTCTTTCTACCACCTCACCCGCTGCGATTTGGTTAGCTAACCGAGCTGGCAGTATTTTGATCGTCATATTTATAGCTACCTTACTGCCATTGATGGAAACGCTGCTACGTTTGCACTAGTTCTTATTTTTTATCATTGATATACCTGAAGCTGTTTAGCATTCCCAAGACTACTTGTGAGGAATAATCAACACTTGGCCGATAGCTAGACTGTCAGATCTTAGCTTATTCGCTTGGCGAATGCTGTTGACGCTCACGCCGTATTTCGAAGCTATCTTGCCAAGGTAATCACCTCTTGCAACTTTGTGTTTGCGCAGAGGAACATCTTTAACTTCAACCGTAATACGTAACTTTTGGCCTACTCTCACCGTCTCTGATTTCAAACGGTTCTCACGTTTAATATCAGCCACCGACACTTTATAGCGGCTGGCGATCTTACCTAGGTACTCTCCAGACTTAACCGTGTGAGTGATGGTCTTCGTTTTAACCGCACTGCTTGATGATGAAGTTGAAGCACTGCCTGGAATCTTAAGTACTTGGCCAATTGCTAGGCTGCTCGATTTCAGATTGTTGAACTTCATCAACGTCTGTGTCGACGTACCATATTTGCTCGCAATCACAGACAAATACTCGCCACGAGAGACTTTATGTAGGCTCACGCTGCCCGTTGATGACGTTGCGTTAGACAAAATAATCCCTTCAGGCGGGTTAGCCTTCAAATACTTAACCACCGCTTTAGTCACTGCTCGTGCCAATTTATCTTGGTGCGAACGTTGGAAAAGAAGCTTCTCTTCCGTCGGATTCGAAATAAAACCTGTCTCTACCAGTACTGATGGGATCTGTGGTGAACGTAATACTGCTAAGCTGGTGTTAATCGGCTTGCTATTGTGCAGTTTCGCAACCTTACCCATTTCAGACAGAATTGCCGTTGCCAGTTTGTAGCCCTCTTTTTGAGAGTGGCTAAACTGCAAATCAAGCAGGGTTTGGTTTACGTTCTTATCATCAATATTGCTTGTGAACGCTGCACCGCTACCACCAAGCAATTCAGACTGTTTCTCTTTATTCTCAATCCAACGAGAGATCTCTGTATTTGCGCGTCGAGTGTTCAATACAAACACTGAACCACCTCTTGGTTGAGGCGTCGTAAAGGCGTCGGCGTGAATAGAGATCAACAGGTGAGCTTCATTCTCTCGAGCAATCGCAACACGTCGATTCAGGTTCACAAAGTAATCAGCATTACGAGTCATACGAGTTTTGATCCCCGGGACCGCATTCAGTTGAGCTGCTAACTTCTTAGAAATACTCAGAGTCGCGTCTTTTTCGTATTTACGCGTAGGACCAATCGAACCTGGGTCTTCACCACCGTGGCCAGGATCAATCACAATTAGAATATCTTTCTGGCGCTTAACCTGATTAATGTTCTTACTTACCGTTGGCTTACTCGGTGTCGATGTCGCTTTACTTGCCGCACCATGAGGTAAGTCGATCACCAAACGGTGTCCATACTGACCACCTGGGGTCGGGCTCAGTTTGAATAATTCGGCTTTAGACGACTGCTTTAACTCAAAAACCAAGCGATAGGTGTTTTTGTCTGGCGGTGAGCTCTTACGAATCTTAGATAGAACAGGGCTGTCTTTCACCTCGACCGGTAACTTAGTCGCAAGACTGGTATTTTTTAAATCAACCACTAAGCGACTCGGGCTACTCAGGGTGAAATAGCTAAAGTCCGCTTCTGATTTTAAGTCGATAACCACACGAGTTCCTTCTGGAGAAGGCCAAACCCTTAAACTTTTCAGTGAGTTTGCAGAAACAAGTGAAGAAAACAGTATAGAAAAAACAGCAGCCATCATGGCCACTGTTGAAATAAGGCGTTTAGAAATCAACATAACTCCAACTGACTAAGTAAGCGCTGTCCGTATTCACTATTAGCGGTTAAAGAAACAATACGGTGATCGTCTTGGTAACGAATATCAATATCCAAATCGGCTTCTGGTAGCATCCCATAACCTTTCTCAGGCCATTCAACCAAACAGATAGCATCCGGAGTAAAGTAGTCACGAATTCCCATAAACTCTAACTCTTCAGGATCGGCTAGGCGATAAAGGTCAAAGTGGTACACCTGCCAATCTGCAAGTTGATAAGGTTCAACTAGAGTATACGTTGGGCTTTTTACATTTCCTTGATGGCCAAGTGCTTTTACAAAGCCACGACTGAAAGTCGTTTTACCTGCGCCAAGATCACCATGCAGATAAATAGTCGTCTGCTGTGAGCAAAGATTCGAAAGCTCCGTTCCTAATTGAATCGTTGCTTGTTCATCTTTCAAAGTAAATTGTTTCGTGCTCATGAATACGTTCTCTAAAAATCGATCGTTGACTATATAAAAATCAAAAGAACAAGAATAGTAAACCGTGATGCTTTTGGGAGACAAGCACTCAAGTGTAAGTTCTATGAAAAATACTGCTCAAAACGCGTCTGTTCTGGTCAACACCACTAAGATCCGTTAAGATCCGCCCCCATTTTTGCCGAACCTAATTTTAATTAGCCTTATCTCTAATTGTAAAACAGAGAAAATAAGAAATAAGCCATGAATCTAGACCATCTTGCTGAAAAAATTAAAATCTGGGGAAAAGAGCTGGGCTTTCAAAAAGTTGGCATCTGCGATGTTGATTTAAGTGAACACGAAGCCCCTCTTCAAGCATGGCTAGATGCTGGCAACCACGGCGAAATGGATTGGATGGCTCGACATGGGATGATGCGTGCACGTCCTGATGAACTTCACCCAGGCACAATTCGAGTGATCAGCGCTCGAATGAACTACCTACCACCAGAAGCTCAGTTCGCCTCTAACCTAAGCGATACCACTCAAGGCTACATCAGCCGCTATTCTTTAGGCCGCGACTATCACAAATTGTTCCGTAACCAGTTGAAAAAGCTAGGACAAAGAATTGAAAAAGAGGTCGAGGGTTTAGACTCACGCCCTTTCGTCGATTCAGCGCCCATTTTGGAAAGACCACTCGCTCAAAAAGCAGGGTTGGGCTGGACAGGTAAACACTCATTAATTCTTGATAAAGACGCTGGCTCTTGGTTCTTTCTAGGGGAGCTGTTAGTTAACATCCCTCTTCCCACGGATGAACCCAGTGTTGATGAGTGCGGCAAATGCACCGCATGTATCACTTCTTGCCCAACGGGTGCCATTATTGCTGATGGCGTGGTTGATGCGCGCAAATGTATTTCGTACTTAACCATTGAATATGATGGTGTGATCCCTGAAGAGTATAGAGATGCCATTGGTAACCGTATCTACGGTTGCGATGATTGTCAGTTAGTTTGCCCGTGGAATCGTCATGCCGAACTCACAGAGCAAACAGACTTTCACCGCAGAGAAGATTTCCAAGAAGCCGATCTGGTTTCACTTTCAAGTTGGGACGAAGCAACCTTCCTAAAGAAAATGGAAGGCTCAGCAATCAGACGTATCGGCCACACCCAGTGGTTACGCAATATCTTTGTTGCGATGGGCAATGCACCATTTCAACAACGCATTATTGAAACCCTGGAGTCTCATCAATGCAAAAACGAAATGCTTGATGTGCATATTGAGTGGGCTTTGAATAAACAACTACAGCAGTTACCCAACGCTAGCAGTGTGCAAGAAGATAGCTCTACGCAGAAAAATAGCTGTGTGCAAAAAAGTAACAGCAAAATCTCCACCAAAAAGCACCGGCTGATACGCATCGTTGAGAAAGGACTACCAAGAGACGCCTAGCCCTTTTGGTATCAACGATTGACAGCGACACCCACATCGATAGTCCAATATTTAAGACAACTCGTTGCACATAATTTTAGAACAATGTTTGACCTTGTTCTCAATTCTAACAATGTGGAAAAAATTCAGAACTCTCGTAAACTTCCGACACCCGAGCAAAGTTAAACACAGTACCGATAAATGATTAAGATCAAAAAACAACAAGTTAACGATCTTTTATTAAATCCAAGATAGGCATCCAACTTGATAAAAAACAACAAGTTACGATCGCTGCAATTCATCTAATATATTGAAAACAAGAAAGATCTTTTAGGGATATGTAAAGAATTAAGACTGAAATAACTTTATCAACCAAGTTATCCACACCTAACATTTTGTGGATAAGTCTGTTTATAGATGTGAAAAACCTCAAGTATCTGCTTCAGAGACCTGATGTTTACTAGCATTCCAGTTGCTAAGAAAAATTTAAGACAAAAAAATATCCACCATGATGGAGGATTATTTGCTTTTTGGGGGGATTATGCTTCGCAGCATTAAAGAAAGAGCGTGACCTTTGTGGTCGCCTTTAAACACAGAGGTTTAAAGTACTTATTAGCTTTTTTAGAAGAAAGCTGGAGCGATACATCGGGTTC
>NZ_JBFRJZ010000081.1:0-2456 GCF_041469125.1 Vibrio sp. 10N.286.51.E5
AACTACCTTGAAAAACACCGAGAGCGTGCCGTGGTGAACATACCAGAATCAGAAAAAACCTACTCGTGTTGCCAGTCGATGCTCTGTAGGATGAGACAAAGCACCAGTGAAAAAAACTGGTGTATATCCCAGCCCAGTTGTATGTCGAAGTTACCGAAGGACCCAAATCCGTCTGTGGTTAATGTGATGTGTTAGGAGAGAAGAGCGTTGTTGAAATGGCTCCATCGTCAGCATCGCTGCACCCTCTTTGCTTGCGCAAGTTATCACGAAAAAACCACTACGCCCTGCCTCTCTATCGTCAGAGTCGTTAATCGCCTTACTAAAAGAAGCCCTCATAGCTCAAGATGTTCTGTTCGCGGACGAAACCATGTTGACAGTGTTCGATGACGAAAGAAAAGTTACATCTGGCTGTGTGGATGTGGTTTAGAACGAAGAGACCATGCGCCCTCCCGCCCCTCAATCGTATCTGTCAAACTACACTGGGGATGGGTACAAAGCGTATGAAAATACTGAAGATAATATGTTTTTTACTGAGGCGTATGCAAGACGCAGTTCATTAACGCAGAGCAGATCCAATCAAAAAAACAAGCAGGGTAAATAGGGGTAAAATACGGTGGGCAGTCAATTGGTTCTAGAAGCTCTATCGTGTTGAACAAGGGCTCAAAGATAAGACGAGGGAAGAGCGATATGTTACCCGCTAGTCAAATACTCAGTCTCTGCTCATTGAGTTCAGACATGGTTAGATAAATCGGTCACTCAGGTACCACCTAAAAATAAACAGGGTGAGGCTATTAAATACAGTCTCAATCAATGGTTGAAGCTAGTACTAGTTATCGATGATAGCCGGTTAAGCATAGATAATAACCGAGCGGAATATTTAGTACGTCCCTCATAGAATAACGCCAGAATGACAGATGCCGCCTTAGTTGGCGGTATCTGTGTCGATATTAGGAAATCAATGAGCCGGTTCACCGACGGTTACGTTATAGCACTGGCAGTTATCGACGATGCTCATTTTTTGTAAAATAGGTGAACCTTTAGTAATATTAACAGTCGTATGTTTTTGACGGCAGCCCACGCTTGTTGCGAAACCAGCCAGTTATTCTCCATACATAACTCATCGATACACTGTATCCAATAAAGCAAATAATAAACAACAAGAACATCAAGGTTTCTGGCAGCTCGTACAGTTCCCCCAAAATACCAAAACTAGCCAGGAGAGCAGCAAGGCTGCAAATCATGGCCAGTGTTTGTCGAGAGCTAAACCCTAGGCGCTGAAAGATATGATGCAGGTGCTCACGATCGGGTTTGAAAGGGGAGTCACCGCGGCGAACTCGACGAAACATAATCGCCGCCATATCCATGAGAGGAATGGCAATTAGCCACAAGGCAGTAGTTGGGCGCATGAGCGATTTAGAGGGCTCTTGGCTTGCTCCCAGTAAAATCCAGATGACCGTAAAGCCGATCATCATACTTCCTGCATCCCCCATAAAGACTTTGCGTTCACGCCCCAAAATGCCTAGGTTCATTAAAATATACGGAATGATAGCGGCAATGAAGACGACACATAAATAGGCCAGGCCATGCTCTTGCTCTACTTGCAGTAAAATAGCCAGTCCGGAAAAGGTGACAATCGCAAGCCCACCTAGTAGACCATCAATCCCGTCCACCATATTAAAGGCGTTAATGGCTCCGATTACAGCAAAGATAGTGACTAAAGAGCTCATTGGCCCCAAATGTACTTCACCAAACCCAAAAATATCACCAATATTATTTAATCGAATATCAGCTAAAAACATCATTACGATTGAGAGGCCCGCCTGCACTAACAAACGGATTTTGAAGCTAAGGTCAACTTTGTCATCTAACGCTCCAATAGTGACTAAGATCGTTATGCAGGTTAAAAAAAGATAACTGTGTGGGATAACGTCGGGGTTTGATGTAATAAACTGACCAATTGACAGGCAGATTGAAATTCCCCCAACCAAAGGTACGGCGCCACTATGCAACTTTCTTGCGTTGGGTTTGTCTACTAATCCGATCTCTTTTGCGACTTTTCGCATTAGAAAAAGTGAAGTGAATGAGAAAAATGAGACAAATGTCAGCTCAAGAAACATATTCTACCTAGTGAGTACAGTATGGGGGTTTTAATGCTCTAATAATACGGTAATAAGGTCATTTTGTACATTTTGAATCGGCTCGATACTGGTGTTTTTCGAAGTAGTCGTTGCTAACCTTTTATCTTTGCACAATGACAAGGCGTCGGATCTAGAACGAAGATTTTATATGAAATGGTTGGCGACGGGCAGGACTGGAGGTTAAGTATTTCGGAGTATTTCGTTCATCCGTTTCCCTATGCACTGTCTGGGCAGTATGCCTGTATGGTAACGACAGATTAAAGTCGCAAAAGAGGTCGACAGGGTAATGGAAAAACTTTGGTTCATCGCGGCTTTCCG
>NZ_JBFRJZ010000082.1:0-6382 GCF_041469125.1 Vibrio sp. 10N.286.51.E5
TTCCTGCGGTCTACTCACCATCAGATGCATTGGCGATTAGACGTTGGTTTTAAAGAAGATGAATGTCGGATACGTCGAGAGCAAGCCGGTGAGAATTTAGCAGTTATAAGACATATAGCTTTAAATCTGCTGACGGAAGAAATCAGCTTCAAAGCAGGGATCAAAAGAAAGCAGAAAAAAGCGAACCGCAATAACGCTTACCTTTCGCAAGTCCTTGCAGGGCAAGGGGCTTCGTAATCTTGCGCTGGTCTCAGTGGCTTAACATTGACTGGGATGTTCTAGTGAGATTAAACACCAAACATTCTATACATCTTCACATTCGTGAGTTGTTCTAAACAGTATACTACAAGAGAAAACTATGAAGATCCTCGTTACTGGTGGTGCTGGCTTTATCGGCTCTGCGGTCATTCGTCATATCATCAAGAATACATCTGACAGCGTGGTCAACGTTGATAAGCTCACTTACGCAGGTAATTTAGAATCTCTTATCGAAGTGGATTCGTCTGAACGCTATGCCTTTGAGCAAGTGAATATTTGTAATCGTTCAGAGCTCGACCGAGTGTTTAAAGAGCACCAACCTGACGCGGTGATGCATCTTGCGGCTGAGTCGCATGTTGACCGCTCAATCACTGGCCCCGCGGCGTTTATCGAAACCAATATTGTTGGTACCTACACCCTACTAGAAGCGACTCGTGAGTATTGGAATGTACTGGAAGAAAGTGTAAAAGCCGAGTTTCGCTTTCACCACATCTCTACTGATGAAGTGTATGGCGACCTTCCCCATCCAGATGAAGTTCCAGAAGGCACAGCGCTGCCAATGTTCTTAGAGACGACATCGTATGAGCCCTCTAGCCCATACTCGGCATCAAAAGCATCAAGCGATCACCTCGTGCGTGCATGGTTACGTACTTACGGCCTGCCAACTATCGTCACTAACTGCTCGAACAATTACGGTCCTTATCACTTCCCTGAGAAGCTGATCCCACTGGTCATCCTCAATGCGCTTGAAGGCAAGGATTTACCTATCTACGGTAAAGGCGACCAAATCCGTGACTGGCTGTTTGTTGAAGATCACGCCCGTGCACTCTACAAAGTGGTGACGGAAGGTAAAGTAGGAGAGACCTACAACATCGGTGGCCACAACGAGAAGAAAAACCTTGAAGTCGTGAACACTATTTGTGACATCCTAGATACGTTAGTACCAAAAGGTTTAGCGTATGCAGATCAAATCACGTACGTTCAAGACCGTCCTGGTCACGATCGCCGTTACGCGATTGACTCATCTAAAATGCAACGTGAGCTGAATTGGACGCCAGAAGAGACGTTTGAAACCGGTCTTCGTAAAACGGTGCAATGGTATCTAGATAACTCAGCATGGTGTCAAAACGTGCAAGACGGTAGCTATCAACGTGAGCGTTTGGGCGTAGAAACAACAGAATCAAAGGTGAAGAAATAATGAAAGGCATAGTTCTAGCCGGTGGTTTAGGAACACGTTTATACCCATTGACGCGCGGCGTATCAAAACAGCTATTGCCGATTTACGATAAACCAATGGTGTTTTACCCAATATCAACATTAATGCTGGCTGGCATTAAAGATATTTTGATTATCACCACTCCTGAAGATAACGTGAAAATATAGGACACCCATGTATTTGACAGGTTTCAAATCGCCGACTAGCCTTACTTTATCTGTTTAGATTTTGTTCACTGGCGGTCAGGATGACTCAAGCACGTTCAACTCAAGTTTCCCTTCAAGATACGGCTTACTATCACTGCATATCACGGTGTGTCCGTCGTGCTTTTTTGTGTGGTGAAGACCATTATTCAGGGCAGAACTTTGAGCATCGACGGGTTTGGTTGGTCGAACGTATGAGGTTGCTAAGCCAAGTGTTTGCGATTGATGTGTGTGCCTATGCCATTATGTCGAACCACTACCACTTGGTGCTGCATGTTAATACGGCTAATGCAGCGTCTTGGAGTGACGAAGAGATCGCTCAGCGTTGGACTGCGTTATACAAAGCGCCTTTGCTTGTGAGTCGTTGGCTGGGTGGTGAGTTAAAATCTACAGCTGAAATCAATAAAACGCTTGAGCTTATTGATGAATGGCGTGAACGACTGCAAGACATCTCTTGGTTTATGCGTAACCTCAATGAATATGTTGCCCGTGAAGCCAATAAAGAAGAAGGTTGTACCGGCCGCTTCTGGGAAGGGCGGTTTAAGTCTCAAGCTTTGTTGGATGAAAAAGCACTGCTGAGCTGTATGGCTTATGTGGACTTAAACACCGTTCGAGCGGATATGGCGCAATCACTTGAAGAGTCTGAGTTTACTTCTATTTATGAGCGCATTCATTCGGTGGCTTGCAAAGGCGATGAAGGTAACGGAGAGGTCGCCTCTTTACCCGCTAAAGGCTTGGCTGGCTTTTTAGGGAGTGAGCGAGAAATGCCGCTCTCGGTGTTCTCTAAGTTAGGTGGTATTGAGTTCTCTTTGTTGGATTATTTAGCCCTAGTGGAAGCATTAGGCCAAGTGGTTCGGCCAAACAAGCGTGGTTATATTCCACCCTGTGATAATACGATTCTTGAACGGCTCAATATGAATGCCGAAGAGTGGCTGAAGCTTTCAGAAAGCTTTGGTGGCAAATTTCGCTGTGCGGTGGGTTCAACCAAAGAGCTTGAAAGTTATGCAAAACATACTAAAAGGGCTTGGGTATCAGGAAAATGCAATATGATGGCTTGTAATCTTTAATTAGCCTGCAGAGTCCGGAATTAACTGTCACCAAGATCGCCTTGTTATATAATGAACACATGTCTAGTTCATACTTTTTATTAAAACTAATTATTACTTAAACAGTTGGCTTATATATGAAAATTGCTATTGCTGGTACAGGCTATGTTGGTCTGTCTAATACGATGTTGTTATCACAGCATCATGAGGTTGTCGCGGTCGATATTATCGAAGAAAAAGTAAAATTACTGAACGATAAATTATCTCCAATCGCCGATGCTGAAATTGAAGACTTCTTGGCAAATAAGCTATTAAACTTTACCGCAACACTCGATAAAGAGTTAGCGTATGCTGATGCGGAATACGTTATCATCGCGACACCCACGGATTACGATGTTGAAACTAACTACTTCAATACCTCTTCAGTTGAAGCGGTCATTAAAGATGTGATGGCGATTAACCCAAATGCGGTGATGGTGATCAAATCTACCGTGCCAGTGGGTTATACTGCGCGTATTAAAGAGGAACTTGAGTGTGAAAACTTGATGTTTTCTCCAGAGTTCTTACGTGAAGGTAAAGCGCTCTACGATAACCTGCACCCGTCTCGCATTGTAGTTGGTGAGCGCTCTGAACGTGCACAAGTTTTTGCGAACCTGTTGTTAGAAGGCGCGGTTAAAAAAGACGTTGAGGTCCTTTATACCGATTCAACCGAAGCAGAAGCGGTAAAGCTGTTTTCCAATACTTACTTGGCCCTGCGCGTCGCTTACTTTAATGAGCTAGATACTTATGCAGAATCGCACGGCTTAGATACGCGCCAAATCATTGATGGTGTGTGTTTAGATCCGCGTATTGGTTCACATTACAACAACCCGTCATTTGGTTACGGTGGTTACTGTTTGCCGAAAGACACCAAACAACTGCGAGCGAATTACTCAGACGTACCGAATAACATCATAGGTGCGATTGTAGATTCGAATACCACACGTAAAGATTTTATTGCTGATTCAATCATCAAGCGTAACCCAACGCGCGTGGGCATCTACCGTTTAGTGATGAAGTCTGGCTCGGATAACTTCCGAGCTTCGAGCATTCAAGGCATTATGAAGCGTCTTAAAGCAAAAGGCATTGAAGTAGTAGTGTTTGAACCAGAACTGAAAGAGAAAGAGTTCTTCCGCTCATTAGTGTTAACGGATTTCGAGCAGTTTAAGTCAAGCTGTGATGTAATTGTCTCAAACCGCATGGCTCAAGAGTTAGCGGATGTAAAAGACAAAGTGTATACACGTGATCTATTCGGTTCAGATTAAGGATTAAGTAATGAAGTATTTGGTAACAGGCGCAGCGGGTTTTATTGGCAGTGCTGTGGTAGAACAGTTAACTGCAAAAGGCCATCAAGTTGTTGGTGTTGATAACCTAAATGATTACTACGATGTCGCTTTGAAAGAAGCGCGCTTGGCGCGTATTCAACATGCCAATTTTAAATTGGTTCAGCTAGACATTGCCGACCGCGATGGTGTATCTAGCTTGTTTGAAGCGGAGCAATTTGATCAAGTGATTCATTTGGCCGCACAAGCGGGTGTTCGCTACTCTATTGAAAACCCACATGCCTACGCTGATTCAAACTTAGTCGGTCATTTGAACATTCTTGAAGGGTGTCGTCATAATAAAGTGAAGCACTTGGTTTATGCCTCTTCAAGTTCTGTATACGGGTTGAATGCTAAAACACCGTTTGCAACGTCAGATTCAGTGGATCACCCCGTTTCATTGTACGCAGCGACCAAGAAGTCGAATGAGCTGATGGCGCACAGCTATTCTCACTTATACGACATTCCAACGACAGGCTTACGCTTCTTTACCGTGTATGGTTCGTGGGGCCGCCCAGATATGGCACCGTTTATTTTCACTAAGAAGATCCTTGATGGCGATACCATTGATATCAATAATAATGGTGATATGTGGCGCGATTTCACCCACGTACACGATATTGTTGAGGGTGTAGTACGTATCGCGGATGTAGTTCCAACGCGTGATAACGACTGGACGGTAGAGGCGGGTTCTCCAGCAACCAGTTCAGCGCCTTATGCGGTGTTTAACATTGGTCATGGTTCTCCAATTAATCTGATGGATTTTGTGAAGGCAATTGAAGACGAGCTAGGTGTTGAAGCGAAGAAAAACTTCAGAGAAATGCAGCCTGGTGATGTATACCAAACTTATGCAAACACACAAGACTTGTTTGCTGCTACGGGCTACACGCCGAAGATAACGGTTAAAGAAGGTGTATCTGAGTTTATTAAGTGGTACCGCAAGTTTTACAACAAGTAGAGAGTGTTCTACTTGTTGAATATTAGCATTATTGATAGATATAAAATGGCCAAGTTCATATTCTGAACTTGGCCATTTTTGTTTCTGTTACTCACAATAAAGAATACAGGTCTTAATATATTCCTGTAACTTTGAGCTTAGTTTGTTTATAGCGTAAGCGTCTTTAATTAGACTCATTCAATCCTTTCAATAAACGGCGTAACCTTTCACTTTGATCGTTAAAGCTACTCGAAAATGTCTCAGCATAGGCCTCAACAAGAATGGCTACGTCTTGTGCAGAAGTATTGCAATAGTGAACAACCCGCAGCTCAGTTTTTTTAGAGCATAATCTTCACTCAAAAATGTTTGACTACAACCGTAGTAAACTACATTGCATAGTCAGAATGCCTAAAAACGAGAAGATTCGCCTTTTGAATTCGTTGTCGTTGAAAAACAGCAAAGCCAAGCACCAATACTAATACTGAGCAGCAGCCAAGCTCGACTCTATCTGCTGAGTTAGGCCTTGAAGTGAGTGGTGTGGGGGGGACTGTTCTTTTCATGTATCCCGTTATGTCACTCCTCAGTGGCTGGCTCTTTAATTGAAGGATGAACATGTTCCTTGATACCTCTATTATCTATCTTCGCAAAGCGCCGTCGATTTTAGAACAGGCATAACGGCCGTCGAGCAGCACATGAACCTCAATCTTTTCTCTGAAGCGCTATTCGTCTTCTGTAATCACACGCGGAATAAGCTCAAAGTTCTCTACTGTTAGTGTAATTGCTTTTGCCTTTGGAAAAAGCGACTCGAAAAAGATAAGTTCGCTTTGCTAAGAAAAATGTTAGGGCAAACACTCTTAATAATGGGAGAACAATGGCATTGGTTGCTCGACGGACTAGATATCGAAGAAATGAAACCCCATCAAGTGCTAAATTACTAAAGCCTTTACTAGATTAAAAAATAATAGCGTATCAGGAACTTTAGCGAATACACGCGATCTTCCTTATATGTCAAATAAAAATAATCCAGATGAGCTAACTCTCTTACGTTCAAAAGTGATTGAGTTTGAATCTTCGGTAATCATTCTTGGTCAGTCTCTTAACTAGAGCGAAATAACCATCCAACCTCTGGTTGAAAAACTAAACCTAGCACGGCGTAAACGCTTTGGTAGCAGTAGTGAAACCATGCCCTCAGGATTTAGAGTCCAATGAGGTGGAAACTCATGCCGATATGATAGATGAAGTTCCCGACAATCAGAATTATGAAACATCGGAAGCGAAAAACACTTCATCCGAGAAAAATCGTCGTGGTCGCCCAACGCTTCCTGACAACTTACCACGAGAGCCCTATCTGGCAGGGTAGA
>NZ_JBFRJZ010000083.1:0-20066 GCF_041469125.1 Vibrio sp. 10N.286.51.E5
CCTCCTCCTACTCGATTGTTTTCTTTTACTCTTATTCGTGGTTGTTTTTGGCTTTTTCTAATAAATCAGTGAAAAAGTGGCGTAACGAGTAGAGCATGATCAAACTTGGAATCACCATTAATGACGTTAGTATAAAGAAGGTTGACCAATCATTGAGGAAGTCGACCAGCTCACCGCTAAATGAAGCCAGAGTTGTACGACCGAAATTTCCCAATGATGCTAGCAAGGCGTATTGCGTTGCCGAGAAAGCTTGCCCAGTTAATAGCGTTAAGAAAGAGACAAATGCGACGGTCGAAAAGGCAGTCGTGAAATTATCGACAATAATCGTTGCCAAGAATAAGTTTTCATTGGGTCCTACTTGAGCAATCCATGCAAACATTAGGTTGCTGGCTGCCATGGCTACGCCGCCAATCATTAGCCCACGTACAATACCAAATTTCACATTGAAGACACTGCCAAGCAAGGTGAAGAATATGGTTGCACCCCAACCAATTAATTTGGAGTAGTGGCCGATTTGTTCATTGCTAAAGCCGATCTCTTTGTAGAAGGGAATCGACATTCTGCCTAAGAAGGCCTCACCTATCTTAAACAGGAATACGAACAGCAGTAGGGTGATGGCAACTTGAACTCCGTTTCGTTTGAAGAAGTCATAAAACGGTTCTAACACGGTAACACTGAACCAAGCCACGACTTTCGAACCGACAACCTTATTGTGGCGTTGCTGAGCCTGTTCTTGCAGGGCTTCGCGTTGTGTATTTGGCTCTCCGACAAAAAGAGTAAACAGCATTAGTACGATAACGACGCCTGCCATTCCGTAATACACGCCATTCCAACCGATTGAGTCTGCGTTAATAAAGGCAAGGTAGCCTGGTAGAGAATACCCCGTCCACCAACCAATTACGGCCATTGCAGAAGCTTGCGGCAGTTTTGATGCTTCGGATTTTGGGAAGGTATCAATACGAAATGCATCAATCGCGATGTCTTGCGTGGCTGAGGCAATGGCAATAGCGAGCGCCAACATTGAAGTAAACGCCAAGTTCTCTGCGGGATTGACGCCTGCGATGAATAAGGTACCGATTAAAACAATGGATTGGCAGAAAAAGATCCAACTGCGTCGCTGGCCGAGTATTGCGTGAAGCACCGGCAGTTTTACTCGGTCTACCAATGGTGCCCATAGAAAGTTAATCGCATACACGGCAAACACACTGCCAAAGTAGCCGATGGCAGCACGCGTTAAACCTGCATCTTTTAGCCAACCAGACATATTGGATCCAATAAGAACCCATGGGAAGCCACTCGAACAGCCGAGCATAAACACCCAAAGTAGGCGTTTATCTAGGTAGCTGCGGAAAGTCTGCATCCAAGAAAGAGAGGGAGTGCCTGATGACATAGGGCGTCCTTGTGTAGAAAAACGCCCTTAAGAAATAAGGGCGTTAGATTGGATTACTTAAGAATGGTCACTTTAGTGATGACGATTGGGTCAACTGGTATGTCTGACATGCGGCCCATTCGCTTGGTTGGAATCGTTGCCATCTTTTGAACAACATCAAAACCTTCAGTTACTTTGCCGAATACAGCGTAGCCTGGGTTGCTACCTTTTGCGTTCAAGAAGTCATTATCAGAGAAGTTAATGAAGAACTGACGAGTTGCAGAATCTGGCGCATTAGTACGAGCCATCGCGATTGTTGCTGTATCGTTCTTCAAGCCATTGCTGCCTTCATTCTTGATAGGAGCGTAAGTTGCTTGTTGATTCATCTCTTGATCGAAGCCGCCACCTTGAGCCATAAAGCCAGGAATAACACGGTGGAAGATAGTGCCTTCGTAGCTGCCGTCAGCAACGTATTTTAGGAAGTTCTCCGCACTAACCGGTGCTTGTTCTTGGTTAAGCTCAATAGTGAAGTCGCCTAATGTTGTTTCCACGTTTACTTTAGGACCAGCCCAAACGCTCACGCTCACTAGCATTAATGCGATAGAAGATAAAATACGACCCATTAGAAACGTTCCTTCATGTAAGTTTGTAGCTCTTGGTCGTTAGCGATCTCAGTAAGAACCAAGTTGATCACGTCATTAAGAACCATAGAGATGTCGTCGTTAGATGCACTCAATGCACCAGTGCGTGTTGCAGTGCCGTTGAATGTTTTAACTAGTTTGCCTTCAGGCGTTTCAGCGGTAACTTCAAGCGTTACTTTACCGTCCATTTTGTTTTCCATAATGGTGTGCTCTACGGTAACGAGTGCTTCTTGAATCTCTAAAACAATCGAGTTTTCACTGTTTACGCTCGCACGAAAACCTTGAGACTCTAACTGCTGTGCAACAGCATTTTCTAGAGAAATACGCATGTTTTGCTTAGCGTGAATTGGCTGAATGTTTGAACGGCCACTATCAACCAATGCAACATATTGAGCGGCACGAACATCTTTACTGGTTAGTGTGTATGTTTTGCCTTGTACAAGGTTGCTTGAGCTTAGTGAAGCTTCTGGCATTACATTGATCTGTTCTTGCTGAGGGGCTGAACATGCTGTCAAAGCCATAATAGAAGCAGCCAAAATCAGTTTTTTCATTCCTTTATCCTTTCTAAATTCACACCAGAAGCTCGGTATCTTAAATTCTTGTGAAGTCGTTTCTGCTTATTTATTAAAATTCGCAGGTTCTCTTGTTGCTTGTAATATCTCAAATTTTTGGTTTAGTTCAAGCGTTTCAACGTTAGCTTCACCAAATAGTCTTGCTAGTTTGACATCGTATCCGAGGTGTCGGTTGCCAATAACAATTAATTTGCCTCCATTGCTTAGAACATGCTTTGCATCACAGAACATTTGCCACGCAATGTGATCCGTAATCGCTTGTTGCTGATGGAATGGAGGATTACACATCACTAAGTAGGTGCTGTTTTTCTTGAAGCCATCTAAACAGTTGTTGGCGATGAACTGGAAGTTGCCTTCTTCACCAAGGTTATCTTTGACGTTTTGGCGCGCCGATTCCACCGCCATAAAGCTTTCATCCACACAGGTGATACGGGCTTGTGGGTTCAATTGCCCTGCTTTTACACTCAATACACCGTTGCCACAACCAAGATCGATGATATGACGTAGCTCAGGATCTTGAGGAATGTGCTCTAGCATATAGCGAGCGCCTTGATCGAGTGCTTCCCCTGAGTAAACATTTGGTAAATTTTTCAGGCGGATATCTTCACCGTCTACATCCCATTCAACAAAAGGCTCTACCGTTTGAATTGGCTGGCAGTTTGGAGATGAGAAGACTAAGCGGTGTTTTTTCTTCGCTAGTGATGTTTTGGTTTCGCCTAGGTATTTTTCGAACAGGTTAAGCGTAGAGGTGTGAATCTCTTTTACCTTGTTGACGCCGATCACTTGGCAGCCTTCAGGCAATGCTTGGCGTAGCTGACTCAATTGCCAGATTAGGTGACGATTTGTTTTTGGCAGCTGCATGATCACAAGATCGATACCGTGTGGGATATCATCCATCGTGTTCAAGAAGTTCACTCGGTTACTTTGATTGCGCTGCAAGTTTTTCAGGGCACCACGGTGAGAGATAAATGAGTCGCTCATCATAGTGACATCATGATCTTTCGAGAACCAAGCGGATAGGGCACCGAAGCTGTCGTTCATGATCAGGATGTGTTTACCAGGTTCAAGGTTCATCTCTTCAACATGGCTAATAATGTATTCGTCGCCCGCATCCCAAGCTTGAAGGGTTTCATTTGAACGTTTCGGGAAACGATGTAAGGTTAAAGTTCTATCGTGAAGGGTAAGTTCGGTTTTCATTGCTTGAGATACTTATGTAAGAAATAACAAAGATATTGTCTCAAATGCAGGCTGAACAAGATAGAAAAAACTCAACCAAACCTATGCCATTTGCTATGAAATACTCAGACACTCGACCTGTTAGGGTTTATACTCAGCCCACGGATAATGCCAATACGTTATTAAGGAATCACAATGATCCAAGAAGTTATCGAAACAAAATTGCACAATGAGTTTTCACCAAGTCATTTAAACGTGGTCAATGAGAGCTATATGCACAATGTTCCGGCTGGTTCTGAGAGTCATTTCAAAGTGATTGTTGTCAGCGATGTGTTTGAAGGTTTGCGTCTTATTGCTCGTCATCGAGCGGTAAATAAGGCACTTTCAGAAGAGTTAGCCAATAATATCCACGCACTGTCTATTCACACTTATACAAAAGATGAATGGATGAAGCAGCTAGATAGCGTGCCAGACAGTCCAATGTGTATGGGTGGCGGAAAGTAAGAAGGCCTATATACAGAGAAAAGCGCCATGGCGCTTTTTTTGTCGTCAAACGTATGTATTTTTCGTTCTTATATCACCCAAACTGATGTCAAATTGAACGAGATCAAATACCTACAATGAGTAATGTTTTTATTAACAGTGTTTCAACATAACTAGTAAAATATTAGTTTGTGACAGAGTATTAATCTCTTGTTTAAAACACGATTCAAAAGCCATTTTATCTGTGCGGCTCGTCAAATTTATACATATTTGAGAGGCCATATGCTTCAAATCTCACCAAATAAAGGCTGTATTCAAGTTATTGGTCATGGCATCGAGTTGTCAAAAAATGCTAGAATATCGCACCTGATAAATCTCACATGATTCGTGTGGTGATTTTATTATGAAAATGTTGCGATTTTGGTATCTCAAATTTACCAAAACCGGACACTGTAATGTCGTGTCTAAGGGCGATTTTAAAACGTCCTGAATTTACGCAATTAAAAGAATCTTTTTCCCGATAAAGTAGTGCAAGTGCGTATGATTACAATAAAGAAGGGTTTGGATCTTCCTATCGCAGGAACTCCATCCCAGGTGATTAATGATGGTAAGTCCATCACTAAAGTCGCCTTGCTTGGCGAAGAGTACGTTGGTATGCGTCCTACGATGCATGCTCGCGTTGGTGATGAAGTGAAGAAAGGCCAAGTTCTTTTTGCAGATAAAAAGAACCCAGGTGTTGTATTTACTTCTCCAGCAAGCGGTAAAGTTATTGAAGTGAACCGTGGTGCTAAGCGTGTTCTTCAATCAGTAGTGATTGAAGTAGCAGGCAATGAGCAAATCACGTTCAATAGCTATGAAGCTAACCAACTAGTAGGCCTTGACCGTGAAACGGTTAAAGCTCAGTTAGTTGAGTCTGGCGCATGGACCGCTTTGCGAACTCGTCCGTTCAGCAAGGTTCCAGCAGTTGATTCTGAAACTCAGGCTATTTTCGTTACTGCTATGGATACTAATCCGCTAGCAGCTGAGCCAGAATTAATCATTAACGAGCAGTCTGATGCTTTCGTTGCTGGTTTAGATCTTCTTTCAACTCTGACTAACGGTAAAGTGTACGTTTGTAAAAAAGGTACTAGCTTACCTCGTTCAGCTCAGTCTAACGTTGAAGAACATGTTTTTGATGGCCCACACCCTGCAGGTCTTGCAGGCACGCATATGCATTACCTATATCCGGTAAATGCACAAAATGTAGCGTGGAGCATTAACTACCAAGACGTTATCGCATTCGGTAAGTTGTTCCTTACTGGTGAGATTTACTCTGAGCGTGTTGTTTCTCTGGCTGGTCCAGTAGTTAATAACCCACGCCTAGTTCGTACTCAAATTGGTGCTAGCCTTGAAGAGTTGACGGACAGCGAGTTGATGCCAGGTGAAGTTCGCCTGATCTCAGGTTCAGTATTATCTGGTGTTCACGCTTCAGGTCCACATGCTTACCTTGGCCGTTACCATCAACAGGTTTCGGTTCTTCGTGAAGGTCGTGATAAAGAGCTATTTGGCTGGGCTATGCCTGGTAAGAACAAGTTCTCTGTTACTCGTTCATTCCTTGGTCACGTGTTTAAAGGTCAGTTGTTCAACATGACAACGACAACAAACGGTAGTGATCGCTCTATGGTTCCAATTGGTAACTACGAGAAAGTAATGCCATTAGATATGGAGCCTACTTTGCTGCTTCGCGATCTATGTGCTGGCGACGTTGATAGTGCACAAGCACTTGGTGCGCTAGAGCTAGATGAAGAAGATTTAGCACTGTGTACCTTTGTATGTCCTGGTAAGTACGAGTACGGTCAGTTACTTCGTGAATGCCTAGATACAATTGTGAAGGAAGGGTAATTTTCATGGGCCTTAAAAAGTTTATTGAAGACATCGAGCATCATTTTGAACCAGGTGGTAAACACGAAACGTGGTTTGCGCTTTACGAAGCTGCAGCAACACTTTTCTACACACCAGGTACAGTTACAAAGAAAAGCTCGCATGTCCGTGATAGCGTTGACTTAAAACGTATCATGATCATGGTTTGGCTTGCGGTATTCCCAGCAATGTTCTGGGGTATGTACAACGCAGGTGGTCAAGCTATTGCAGCACTAAACCACATGTATTCAGGTGCAGAACTAGTTTCTATCATTGATGGTAACTGGCACTACTGGCTAACCGAAATGCTTGGAGCCTCCTTAGGAGCCGATGCAGGTTGGGGCAGTAAGATGCTCTTGGGTGCGACTTACTTCTTACCTATCTACGCGACGGTCTTTATCGTTGGTGGTTTCTGGGAAGTACTGTTCTGTATGGTGCGTAAGCACGAAGTTAACGAAGGTTTCTTTGTTACTTCTATCTTGTTCGCGCTTATTGTTCCGCCAACACTTCCTCTATGGCAAGCTGCACTAGGTATTACCTTCGGTGTTGTTGTTGCTAAAGAGATTTTTGGTGGTACGGGTCGTAACTTCCTAAACCCTGCACTTGCTGGCCGTGCGTTCCTATTCTTTGCATACCCTGCTCAGATTTCTGGTGACGTAGTTTGGACTGCCGCTGATGGTTTCTCTGGTGCAACAGCGCTTAGCCAATGGGCTCAAGGCGGTGGTAGCGCGCTAATGAACACGGTATCTGGTGAGACGATCACTTGGATGGACGCATTCATTGGTAACATTCCAGGTTCTATCGGTGAAGTATCAACGCTTGCACTTATGATCGGTGCTGCAATGATCGTATACATGGGCATTGCTTCATGGCGCATCATTGCTGGTGTTATGATCGGTATGATTGCTGTATCAACATTGTTTAATGTGATCGGTTCTGACACTAACGCAATGTTCAGCATGCCTTGGCACTGGCACCTAGTTCTAGGTGGCTTCGCATTTGGTATGTTCTTCATGGCAACAGACCCTGTATCAGCGTCATTTACCAATGGTGGTAAGTGGTGGTACGGCATCCTAATCGGCGCAATGTGTGTAATGATTCGTGTAGTTAACCCTGCATACCCAGAAGGCATGATGCTTGCGATCCTATTCGCAAACCTATTTGCTCCTCTGTTTGACCACGTTGTAATCGAGAAGAACATTAAGCGGAGACTAGCGCGCTATGGCAAGTAATAACGATAGCATTAAAAAGACGCTGTTTGTTGTTATCGCATTGAGCTTAGTGTGCTCAATCATCGTTTCAACAGCTGCAGTTGTTCTTAAACCTAAGCAACAAGCTAACGCGGTTCTGGATCAGCAAACCAAGATCCTTGAAGTTGCGGGCATTGAACTTGCGGGTAATATCCCTGAACTGTACGCAGAGAACATTGAACCTCGTCTAGTTGATTTCGCTACTGGCGATTTCGTTGACGGCGACGCTGCTGCATACGACCAACGTAAAGCGGCAAAAGATCCAGCTCAGTCAATCAAGCTTTCAGCTGAAGATGACATCGCTAAGATCCTTCGTCGTGCTAACACGGGTACTGTATACCTTGTGAAAGATGGCGCTGAAACTTCTAAAGTTATCATCCCTGTTCACGGTAACGGTCTATGGTCAATGATGTACGCATTCGTTGCGGTAGAAACTGATGGCAACACAGTTTCTGGTATCACTTACTACGAGCAAGGTGAAACTCCTGGACTTGGTGGTGAAGTTGAGAACCCATCTTGGCGCGCTCAATTCGTTGGTAAGAAATTATTCGACGAAAACCACAAACCTGCTATTCAGGTTGTTAAAGGTGGCGCTCCTCAAGGTTCTGAGCACGGTGTAGATGGCCTTTCTGGTGCAACACTGACTAGCGTTGGTGTTCAACATACATTTGACTTCTGGTTAGGTGATATGGGCTTTGGTCCGTTCCTAGCAAAAGTTCGTGACGGAGGTCTGAACTAATGTCTAGTGCAAAAGAAATTAAAAAGAGCATCTTAGCGCCGGTGTTGGACAACAACCCAATCGCGCTACAGGTTCTTGGTGTGTGTTCTGCTCTTGCGGTAACCACTAAGCTAGAAACAGCATTTGTTATGACTATTGCGGTAATGTTTGTTACTGCTCTGTCTAACTTCTTCGTTTCTTTGATCCGTAACCACATTCCTAACAGTGTGCGTATCATCGTTCAGATGGCAATTATCGCATCACTAGTAATCGTGGTAGACCAAGTGCTTAAAGCATACCTATACGATATCTCTAAGCAGCTATCTGTATTCGTAGGCCTAATCATTACTAACTGTATTGTAATGGGTCGTGCTGAAGCATTCGCAATGAAGTCTGCGCCAATCCCATCTCTAATCGATGGTCTTGGTAACGGTCTTGGTTACGGTTTCGTTCTTATCACTGTTGGTTTCTTCCGTGAGCTTCTAGGCTCTGGCAAACTATTTGGTATGGAAGTACTACCTCTAGTGAGCAACGGTGGTTGGTATCAGCCAAACGGCTTGATGCTTCTAGCACCTTCTGCATTCTTCCTAATTGGTTTCTTGATTTGGGCAATTCGTGTGTTCAAACCAGAACAAGTAGAAGCGAAGGGGTAAGGTAGTCATGGAACATTATATTAGTCTGCTAGTTAAATCGATTTTCATCGAAAACATGGCGCTTTCTTTCTTCCTAGGTATGTGTACATTCCTAGCGGTATCTAAGAAAGTTAAAACTTCTTTTGGTCTTGGTGTTGCGGTAGTTGTAGTACTTACAATCGCTGTTCCTGTAAACAACCTTGTTTACACACACATCCTGAAAGAAAACGCGCTTGTTGAAGGTGTCGATTTAAGTTTCCTTAACTTCATCGCATTCATCGGTGTTATCGCGGCACTTGTACAAATCCTAGAGATGGTTCTAGACCGTTTCTTCCCACCTTTGTACAACGCACTAGGTATCTTCCTTCCACTGATCACAGTTAACTGTGCAATCTTTGGTGGTGTATCTTTCATGGTAACTCGTGACTACAACTTTGCTGAATCTGTTGTTTACGGCTTCGGTTCTGGTGTGGGTTGGATGTTAGCTATCGTTGCTCTTGCGGGTATCCGTGAGAAGATGAAGTACTCTGACGTACCTCCAGGTCTTCGTGGCCTTGGTATCACGTTCATTACTGTTGGTCTGATGGCGTTAGGCTTTATGTCTTTCTCTGGTGTTCAACTGTAGGGTAAGCACCCAGTAATAAGGAATAACAAATGTTTAGTATTATTCTTGGCGTAGCGATGTTTACCATTATTGTACTGGCTCTAGTACTAGTGATTCTTTTCGCTAAGTCTAAGTTAGTACCATCAGGTGACATCACTATTTCAGTAAACGGCGACCCTGAAAAGGCGATCGTTACTCAACCTGGTAGCAAGCTACTTGGTGCCCTGGCTGGCGCTGGTATCTTCGTATCTTCTGCTTGTGGTGGCGGTGGCTCTTGTGGTCAGTGTCGTGTAAAAGTTAAGTCTGGTGGTGGCGACATCCTTCCAACTGAACTTGATCACATCACAAAAGGTGAAGCTCGCGAAGGCGAACGTCTTGCATGTCAAGTTGCTATGAAAACTGACATGGAGATTGAACTAGACGAAGATATCTTTGGTGTTAAAAAGTGGGAATGTACTGTTATCTCGAATAACAACGAAGCTACTTTCATCAAAGAACTTGCTCTAGCGATCCCTGAAGGTGAAGAAGTTCCGTTCCGCGCGGGTGGTTACATTCAGATTGAAGCTGAACCACATCACGTGAAATACGCAGATTACGATATTCCTGAGGAATACCGTGGTGACTGGGATAAGTTCAACTTGTTCCGTTATGAGTCTATCGTTAAAGAGCATTCGATCCGTGCTTACTCTATGGCTTCATACCCAGAAGAGAAAGGCATCATCAAGCTTAACGTGCGTATCGCAACTCCGCCGCCAAACAACCCTGACGTAGCTCCTGGTGTTATGTCTTCATACATCTGGTCTCTTAAAGAAGGCGACAAATGTACTATTTCTGGTCCATTTGGTGAGTTCTTTGCTAAAGACACAGACAATGAAATGGTATTCATCGGTGGTGGTGCAGGTATGGCGCCTATGCGTTCTCATATCTTCGACCAACTTAAGCGTCTTAAGTCTACTCGTAAGATGTCTTACTGGTATGGCGCGCGTTCTAAGCGTGAGATGTTCTACATTGAAGATTTCGATGGCCTAGCGGCTGCAAACGAAAACTTCGTGTGGCACTGTGCACTGTCTGATCCTCAACCAGAGGACAACTGGGACGGTTACACTGGTTTCATCCACAACGTACTGTACGAAAACTACCTGAAGGATCACGAAGCTCCTGAAGATTGTGAGTACTACATGTGTGGTCCACCGATGATGAACGCTGCTGTTATCGGCATGCTGAAAGATCTTGGTGTAGAAGATGAAAACATCCTACTAGATGACTTCGGTGGTTAATCCACTTAAGTGATTGATATTATGGCTGACTCCTACGAGTCAGCCATTTGTTTTTCTAAGACAGCTTTTGACAACATACTGGCTTATATAAGAAAGAGTAAGGCATTCAAAATACCTATTTTTTACTCTTATTTTTCCTTATATAAATCCTCAACATTAGACAGGAGTAAGCAAGTGAGAATTTGGCTTGTTGCATTAACTTCTTTGATTTTTCTTGCGGGCTGTGAGCAGTCAAGAGAGCAAGTGCATTTGAGTGGCCCAACGATGGGCACGAGTTACAATATTAAATACATCAATGGTGATGAATTTCCTGAGTCTAATGAAGTTCATACAGAGATCGATCGTCTACTTGAAGAAGTAAACGACCAGATGTCGACTTACCGTGAAGATTCCGAATTAAGCCGTTTCAACCAGCATAAAGGTGCGGATGCGTTCGAAGTATCTGAGCAAACAGCGACGGTTGTGAAAGAAGCGATTCGTTTGAACGGTCTTACTGAAGGAGCTCTGGATGTAACGGTTGGTCCGTTAGTTAACTTATGGGGTTTTGGTCCTGAAGCTCGTCCTGAAGTTGTGCCATCAGATGAAGAGCTGGCGGCTCGCAAGGCTAAGATTGGTATCCATCATCTTAGTGTTGAAGGCAACATGTTGAAGAAAGACCTACCTAACCTGTATGTCGATCTATCCACGATTGCAAAAGGTTGGGGTGTTGACGTCGTCGCTGACTACCTTGATTCTATCGGTATTCACAACTACATGGTTGAAGTCGGTGGCGAAATTCGTCTGAAAGGTTTAAACCGTGAGAACGTGGGCTGGCGTATCGCGATTGAGAAACCAAGCGTTGATGAGCGTAATATCCAAGAGATCATCGAGCCGGGTGATATGGCTATCGCAACCTCTGGTGATTACCGTAACTATTTTGAACGTGATGGTGTTCGTTACTCACACATCATCAACCCTGAAACAGGAAAGCCTCTTCACCATAAAGTGGTTTCTGTGACTGTTTTAAACCCGTCTTCAATGACTGCAGACGGCTTATCTACGGGCCTTATGGTCTTAGGTGAGGAAAAAGGAATGGAAGTCGCAAACCAACATAACATCCCAGTGTTTATGGTGGTAAAAACAGCAGATGGCTTTAAAGAAATTGCTTCTGAAGCATTTAAGCCATACTTAGGTAAATAAGGTAAGCGAGATAATTATGAATACATTTCTGATTACATTTGGTGTTTTTCTTGCAGTAATCGCAGCGATGTCAATTGGCTACATTATCCAAAAGAAAGTTGTGAAAGGTAGCTGTGGCGGTTTGGGTGCTGTTGGTATTGATAAAGTATGTAACTGCCCTGAACCTTGTGACGCGCGTAAGAAGCGTGAAGCACGTGAAGCTTACCGTGAAGAGAAGCTGGCTGAGCGTCAACAAAAAGAAGCGGCTTGGAGTAAAGACCGTATCGCTTAATTGGTGACAGTCATAGGGGATAGAGTTATCTATGCCCTCAAATTGAAAAGCTCAAGATTATCGTCTTGAGCTTTTTTAGTTTTGAGGTCTAGCAATTAATCTTGGTATACCAAAAATGGAAACAGAGGCGAATGACTATTGTTCGATTTGCATGCTGTTACGCGCAAACACTAGTTGGTTTCTACCTTGCTCTTTTGCCGTATAAAGAAGCTCATCAGCGGCTTTGATCTGCTCATCTAGCTTCGCGTCTAAATCGGTTACGCCGATACTGATACTGACCTTGATTCTTTGAGAGTCATGCTCAACAACATGGCTTTCAATGGCTTCTCTCATGGACTCTAAGTTGTCAACAAAGCTCTCAAACGAACCACACGACTGAATACAAAATTCTTCGCCACCGAAGCGTACAGCAACATCATCTTTAAAATGGTCTTTGATGATCTTGCCGACTTCCACGAGGACTGCATCACCACCATCGTGACCGTAGGTGTCGTTCACTTTCTTGAAGAAGTCGATATCCATCATGGCTATACTGCGCTGCTCACAACCTTTACATGTTTGATTGAACAGGTAACGACGGTTCCATAAGCCAGTAAGAGCATCCTCGTTGGCATGTCGAAATAGCTCGTTGGCCGCTTCTTTCATATCAAGCAGTTGATGGATACGGCAGAAGAATTCTTCTTGGTTAAAAGGCTTGTAAAGGAAGTCGTTAGCCCCCGCTTTAAGGAATCGAGCTGTCATGGTGCGATCATCGCTGCCTGATAACCCTAGAATAGCCAACTGGTTTCTGTCGTGATCGCGTCGTATCTCACGGATCATCGCTATACCGTCTTTCTTCGGCATATCATGGTCTGTAACAACGAACGTAATATCGGGATCGTTATGAAGGAGCTTTAATGCTTGTTCGCCATCTTCGGCTTGGATAGTTTGGATATATTGGTGTTCTAGAAGTTGAGCTATGTAACGGCGAACGACCGCTGAATCATCGACAACCAATGCTTTGTGATGGCGATTATTCGAAATTCTTTGAACCAGGGGAAGTAGGTAGCTTACTGATGACATACTGTCTTTAAGTATGTAATCGATAACGCCTTTGGCTAGGACTTGCTCTCGCAGTTGATTGTCGAACATCCCGGTCAGGACAATGATTTTCTGTTGATAGCCTAAGACGAGATCAATGATCTCGCCGTCTTGGCCGTCAGGTAAACAGTAGTCGAGGACTGCACACAAGAAATCCGTTTCTTGCTCTAAGATCGCTTTGGCTTCTTCTACAGATTCCGCCAACGCAACTTCATAGCCATCGTTCTTAAATTGTTGGTAAAGATAGTTTCTGAATGCGCGACTATCCTCTACCACTAGTATTTTTTCACTCAAAAGCTATCCCTACTTATAGACTAAATACTCCTAACAATACTATCAGAATAGTGGGCGGCGAATGAAGTGAAACCTGTTGAGCTGGACTCCAGATCATTTTAAATCTGAGAATAATTGATTATACTGTTCATAGATACAGTTGTAAGGTTGAGTTATTTCCAAATGTGCAGTTCGGACCAAGAGAAAGTCAGAAAAATAATCCATGTCGATATGGATTGTTTTTACGCGGCTGTAGAAATGCGTGATAACCCTGCTTACCGAAATCGCCCGTTAGCTGTTGGTGGGCATGAAAAGCAACGCGGCGTTTTGAGCACCTGTAATTATGAAGCTCGCAAGTTTGGTGTTCGCTCTGCAATGCCTACCGGAAAGGCCCTACAGCTTTGTCCTAATCTATTGGTTGTGCCGGGAAGAATGTCGGTCTATGTCGAGATATCTAAAAAGATCCGTGAAATCTTCTCTCGATACACATCAATCATTGAACCACTTTCCTTGGATGAAGCTTTCCTTGATGTCACCGATTCTAAGCGGTGTCACGGTTCAGCAACACTTATTGCCGAGTCTATTCGCCGTGATATTTGGAACGAACTGAACCTGACAGCTTCTGCAGGAATTGCACCGATTAAATTCTTGGCGAAAGTGGCCTCAGATCTGAATAAGCCCAATGGTCAGTTTGTTATCCCTCCACAAGATGTGCAATCAGTGATCGATGATCTACCACTTGAAAAGATTCCTGGTGTCGGCAAGGTGAGTATTGAAAAGTTGCATCAAGCAGGCTTTTTTACTTGTAAGGATATCAAGGAGTCTGACTATCGAGACCTGCTACTCAAGTTTGGCCGTCAAGGTGCATCACTCTGGAAGCGCAGTCATGGCATTGATGATCGAGAAGTTATCATCGAGCGCGAGCGAAAATCGGTAGGTGTAGAGCGCACCTTTACCCAAAACATTTCAAGCTACGCAGAATGTTGGCAGGTAATCGAAGATAAGCTATTTCCTGAACTCGAGACTCGCTTAGAAAAGGCTAGCCCAAGCAAAGCGATCATCAAGCAGGGCATTAAGCTCAAGTTCGCCGACTTTCAACAAACTACGATTGAACACATCCATGCCTCTCTCGATCGTGAACACTTCAAAGAGCTGCTTAATGAAATACTGAAAAGACAACAGGGGCGAGAAATACGCCTGCTTGGTTTAAGCGTAATGCTGCAACCTAAAGACCAAATGCGTCAGTTGAGCTTCTTTTAAAGATAATGAGTGAGATGAATACCGACTACGCTTCATAGCCTAGTCGGTTTTTTATAAGTAAGAATTACCTAGGAAGTTGTTTTACTCGCGCTAAGGTATCACTGAACGGTTGCTGCTCTAGCTTGCCGTAACCGACCATTTTACTGGCTTTGAGTTTGGTTGAAAGCGGGGTGGCGATTCCACATAAGAAGCGAGTAATTGCCTCGTCGGTAATCAGTTGTTGGCTAGCCGAAATAAACTCATGTATCCATGTCATCACCGTCTCATCATCGATAGGTTCAACATCAACGGTTGGTAAGATTGCCACTTCTCCTCGACATACAGAGCAGTGACCGCAGTTTGTTGGTGCTTTATCATCGGCAAAATAACTCGCAAGGCGTGAGCTTAGGCAAGTATCCGCCTCAAAGAAATTCAGCATTTGGTTAAGGCGGTTTATCTCGCTGTTTTCTTTTGCTTTAAACAACTCAGTTAGACGCTCTGACAGTTGCATCATATCTTCAGAAGTATTGTGGATCGCGTAGACATCGGTGATCTGCTTGCTTTCTAGTTCAATCCAACCTTGTTCATTGAAGTAGTCGATAGCTGCAATTACGCGCTGACGATCGGCTTGGAAGTGTGTCCAAAGCGCATCGAAGTCGACTTGGCACCACACTCTTGCTTGAGGAGAGCATTGGAAAATCGCTTCGACAAATTGACGACGTTCACTTTGAAATTGCTCTGTGATCTGCTGTTTCGGACGAATGAACTTAAATTTGTAGTCTGCGAAGTAGCTGTACTTGGGCTCAATCACACCTTCAATTTCGAGATACACCAGTAGTGTTTTTAGCGGTAACTGACGAATGTTGGATTCACGTGATAGTTGATTAAGCATGATCTCCCATTGATTCGAGCCAGAAGCGCCAATGTTTTGATTTTCGTAGATCTCTTTTAATACCGCTTGGATCGATATGTTGTCTGGCGTATCACCAAAAACGAAGTTCTCGAGTGTGCTTAAACCGTGTTTGTTAGCCAGTAAAATACATTCAGACGCTTGCCCATCTCGACCAGCTCTGCCGATCTCTTGTGAGTAGTTTTCGATCGATTTTGGTAAGTCAAAGTGAATCACTCGGCGAATGTTGGACTTATCCACGCCCATACCAAACGCGATAGTTGCGACGATACAGCTCACGTCATCATTCATGAATTGGTGTTGAATAGCATCTCTATTTTCAGGCTTAAGACCCGCATGGTAAGCCACTGCATTAACGCCAGCATTGCGAAGCTGCTGAGCCACCATCTCTGCCGTTTGTTGAAGGGTGACATAAACAATAGTTGGAGCGAGAGAAGCTTGGTTAACGACATTACACAAGGTTTCTAGCTTGCTGGTTTGTTCGCAAGGTTGAATCGACAGGTCGAGGTTTTGACGATAGAACCCCGTAACCACAACGCGTTCCTCATCAATTTCGAACTTCGATTTCATATCTTGGATAACAGATGTCGTCGCGGTTGCTGTCAGTAGCAGCACTTGAGGAATATTGAGCTGTTTCTGATATTGAGGAAGCTTCAGATAATCTGGTCTGAAGTTGTGTCCCCATTCTGAAATACAGTGCGCTTCATCTACCACCAGTAACGAGATCGGCACTTGGGAGATAAACTGGCGAAAGCGTTCGTTTTTCAAGCGCTCAACGGAGATCATGAGGATCTTGGTGTCACCGTTACGTACCGACTGCATAACCTGTTGTGTGGTTTGTCTGTCTTGGCTTGACTCGATTGCAGCTGCGCTAATGCCTTTACTGTGCAGGAAAGCGAGTTGGTCTTTCATCAAGGCTAACAGTGGCGATATCACCAAGGTTAAGTGCGGTAACTCTAATGCTGGTAATTGATAGCACAGCGATTTACCTGAACCTGTCGGGAATATCGCGGCAGTCGAGTGACCAGATAGAACGTTATCAATGACTTGCTTTTGCCCATTGCGCAGTGAGTCGAATCCGAATACTTGTTGTAGCTTCTGCTCAATCATTTATGTTCTACCTGAGTTATTAAGTGTCGTATTGATGCTAAAGCGGGCGCCCATTCATGATAGCGTCGCTTGATGAATCAAATGTCTTGCACCTGATTGTACCTAATTCTATTCTGTAGCTCCTATAGAAAAGCACCCCAATAGTATGAATAAGTCTGAGCTTCGCCAAATAATCATAGAGCAACTTGAATCCCGATTACGTATCGCACAATCTGCTACTCAACGCGCTATTGATGCTGCGACAGATGAAGAGACAGTGCCTGAACATAAGTACGATACATTGGCATTAGAAGCTTCGTATCTCGCCCATGGTCAAGCGGTGAGGGTACAAGAGTGTGAAGACGATATTCAGTGTTATCGTAACTTAGTGTTGCGTGATAGTGAGAAGGTTACGGTGAGCAGTTACGTTGTGGTCATTGACGAGCATGATCAATATAAACACTTTTTTATGGGGCCGAGAGTCGGCGGACTTTCTGTCACGTGGAATGAGAATGAGATTGCCATCGTGACGGCAAATGCACCTTTTGGCCAGGCTCTAATGGGTAAAGAAATTGGTGATGAGATTGAGTTTAAGGTCGCAGATAAACAGTTTTGCTACGAAGTTATCTCTATCGACTAACTAACTGACTAATAGATATAAAACGTTTCTCTGACAAAGGAGCATATACCAAGGGTATAGTAATCTGTCAGATTGATGAGAGGATGTTATGAAAAGCAATATATTTATGAAAAACAGTGTATTAATTGCATCGTTAACAGCGGCGATCTCTGTTGTGAGCCTGCCAACATTTGCGGCTCAATGTCGAGTTGATTTGAAGAATGAGTTGCGAATCGATGACCAAAAAGTCGAAATTCATCAGGTAAATGGTGATACCGCCGTGTTCGATGATAATAACGATCTCTATATTCATGGCGAGAAAGTTGAGCTTGATGCTGACCAACAAGCGGCGATTGAAAAATATCGTGAGAGTATGAGTGAGTACATACCACGAGCTAAGCAGATGGCAAGCGAAAGTCTCGCATTAGCCAATGATGTGATTGATGATATTGCTGTTAGTTTAGACTCTCCAGAATCGTTTGATAACGTAAAAGAGTCGATGAAAACGTTTTTCGCAGACCTAGAAGCCCGTTACTACAAAGATGGCGAGCTGGTTTTGCCTGCAGACAGCTTTGAGTCGATGGCCAATGGTTGGTCTGAAGACTTCGAAAAAGCTAAAGAGATCTTTAACCAAGAGTTTATTTCTAGTGCTTTTAATGCCATGTCAGAAAAGATGAAGCAAGAAGGTGGGCTCAACCTGACTGAACTGGCTGACAGTATGGCTGAATTAAAGCTGAAAGTTGAAGAGCGAATGAAAGAACACTCTCAACAAGTACAGGAGGAAGCGAATGAGTTCTGTGATTCACTTGATGAGATGGCAGAACAAGAGCAAGAACTGCATGAAATCATTCCGAACTTAAAAGATTACCAAGTCTTCACAATTTAATTCGAGTCTAGTGATGAATAGTAAGAGCACCGGTCGGTGCTCTTTTTGTTTGTATAAATGGAACCACACGGCGAGTATTTATCTCAATTCAATCCATTTCCTTCTTAAGCCTACTGTTTCGCTTTGTTGCTTATAATTGAACGATAAGACTGGTTTTTTGTTAATTTTGTTGTTCTAAATAGCGCATTGATTGTAAAAATCAGAGAATTGTTCATTTATTGGTTGTGCCTATCATTGCTTTTTATTACTGTACTTCTCAACTAGTTCACTGATTTTTAATGCGGGCGATATGGACCAACAATCTTCCTCTTCAAGAGAGCACTTTAGCTCTCGTTTAGGTTTTATTTTAGCAGCGGCTGGTGCAGCGGTTGGCTTGGGTAATATTTGGGGTTTCCCGACTCAAGTTGCTAGCAACGGTGGTGGCGCTTTCCTTTTAGTCTATTTGATCATGATCTTCGTGGTTGCTTTCCCTATGTTGGTGGTTGAGATGACTATAGGCCGTCACGGCCAAGCAAACCCAGTTGATAGCATGCGATCTTTGACGACAAACCCTTTGGGTAAGAAAGTCGGTGAGTTTGTCGGTTGGGTTGGACTGAGTGTACCAAGCGCAGTGTTGGCGTTTTACAGTATTGTTGGTGGCTGGTTGATCTGTTTCCTAATTGGTGCGGTCGCGGATCTTATCGGCCTAGAAGCGATTGCTGATTGGTTTAAGGGCTTCAGTGTTGAGCGCAACGTATTTGGTACCGTCGCGTTCTATGTACTGACTATCTTGATTGTGCAGGGCGGTGTTAAGCAAGGCATCGAGAAATGGTCGACTCGTTTGATGCCTGCGCTGTTTGTTTTATTTGGCTTATTGTTTGTTTACATCATGACGCAATCTGGCGCGATGGAAGGCCTAAAACATTACCTTATTCCAGACTTTGAGAAAGTGTGGGATAGAAAACTGATTCTGGCGGCAATGGGACAGGGGTTCTTCTCACTCACTATTGGCGGTTGCTCGATGTTGGTTTATGGCTCTTACTTAAGCAAGAAAGAGAACCTACCAAAAATGGCGATGAACGTAACTCTGGTGGATACTGCTGTCGCTTTTATTGCTGGATTAGTGGTGATGCCAGCAATGTTTGTTGCGATGCAAAAAGGCGTTCAAATCTACGCTGAAGACGGCTCACTATTAAGCTCTGACACTCTAGTATTCACGGTTTTGCCGTTGATGTTTGATAGTTTAGGTGTGCTTGGACAGATCTTTGCGATTGTGTTCTTTTTACTACTAACGATTGCTGCACTGACTTCTTCGATTTCGATGCTTGAAGGCCCGGTTGCGCTAGTGAGTGAGCGTTTCAATACTAGACGAACGCCAACAAGCTGGGTGATTGGTGGTGCTATCGCGCTGTTTAGTGTGGTGATTGTTTACAACTTTGCTGCGATGTTTGGCATGGTAGCGATGATTGCAACTCAGTATCTTCAACCAGTCGCTGCACTGATGTTCTGTGTGTTTGGTGGTTGGGTATGGAGCCGAGCTTCAAAAGTGAAAGAGCTTGAACAAGGCAGTCCTGATTTTCAACTTGGTTGGTTTGGTAAGGTTTGGCCAATGTATGTGAAATTTGTGTGCCCAATTTTGGTAGCAACGGTTATCTGGGCATCTTTCGGTTAATGCAGAACCCTATCTGGGCTTTTTGAAATTACCTCCTCTGAACTTGAAATATTAAGCACAAAGCCACTCATAAAGAGTGGCTTTGTTGTTTGTGCGCCGAGCATGGCGTTGATCTAGGAGGTGAAAGTCCTCTACGGGCTCAGTCGAGCGAGAACCGTTAGCCTATGCAAGGGTGTTCACCGTGAGGTGAAATCTGAAGGAAGCAAATGGCAAAACTTGGTTGTGACGAACAGAAATCTGATAGTAGG